>CAZKHP010000001.1:0-1796 GCA_964552695.1 uncultured Staphylococcaceae bacterium
TCGCTCTATCATAACAATTAAAAAATCGGGGTCATTCCCCGATTTTCTTTTCTTTTTGCAATGCATCTTCGCGTTCTTGACGTTTCTTTTGCACCACGAAGACTGCGCCCCAAGTGGCACTGAAGAGGAAGAATCCTGTTACCGAGATCAAAATACCTTCAGTCAAGTAGGGTGTCCAATAATTCAATTCATAGTGGCATTCGCCGACGCCGGAGACAAAGCCCACAAAGCCGCCTTGAGCCTTGTATACTTTGGGTGTCTCGGTATCCCCGTTTTCATTGGTTATAGTTACATGCCAGCCTTTATCATAAGGAACGCTCATGACGATAAATCGGCGGTCGACATAATTCGTATCGAAGTCAAAGGTATTGGCGGTGTGTTCCATGTTTTCCAACGGGTAGGCATTGAGTCCGTCAAGACGATCTTGGAAAGCGGAATACGGTTCGCTGTAAAGGTTCGGATAATATATGCTTCTTGAGGAGAGATTGTGAGGAATGACCACAATGCGGCTGACTGGTACCGGTGAGTAATATCCCCTCATGTATTTGAACGAGGTATTCACGAAAGAATGGGCATCGCGAATAATCAGGTTGTTGCTTTGATCAAAGAAATAGGCGGTCATGCGACTGTCTAAAATCCAGCGGAGGTAATAGATATAACCTTCGCTCGTGCTTCCGAAATAGGCATCGCTGTGGGGCGTAATGACGATACGGGATAATTCCGGAACATAGCCAAGCACTGAAGAAGTGACGTTGCTGATGACGCACCCCTCATTGGCCGCGGGGTGTACCGAATCAAACAAGGAGTCGCATGTCCACATTTCGGTGTGCGTGCTTTCTAGCGTAGCTTCCCGAGCAGGACGATAACCCAATCCGAGGTTCGGGGCGTCTTCAACCACTTCGTAGGCGTCCGCGTTACGAAGAATGGCGCCGCGGAGGTAAACCTCTTCGTTGTTCAAGGGTTCATCGGCATAGTTGTTGTAAAAGTCGCTTCGTTGCGTGGAATCCGAATAGTTCGTCATGACGATGTTGTCGTAGGAGAACCCACCTTCGATGAAGTTGGTGTTGCGATAAACCGTATGAAGATTGGTGGAATATTCGGCAACCCGTTCGAATCCAAAGGGGACGTTTTGATTGGTGTAAATCGTATGCCCAAATTCATCTGTACCATACCAGGAATAGGTATCATAAATGTTTTTGATGATGTAATATTTCACATTTAAGAACGTATCAAGGTTGATCCGTTTTTCGTGATATCCCATCGACCATCCGCCATGGTTATAGTTCATATGGGACCATTCGTTGAATTCAGACAATTCGAAGTTGTATAACGAGTGGAACGCGGTCATGCCGTTATAACCTTCGCGCATACCAAGGTTCGACGATTCGCTGGCATTTAGGTTATAGATTCGGAAGAAGTCTTTGTCATCGGCGTTGATGTTCCGGACAATCGCAGTTTCTTCGGTGACGTTACTAATGCCCCCGTTATAGCCGTTGGCGTAATCGGAAAGCGAATGGATATTCATCGTCAACGTGCCCATGATGACGGCTTCGACAGAAATCATGTACATCAAGGATCGTGTCAGCCGTTCGCGTTTAAATTGGCTGCGCATGAAGATGTAGGCACCCACGATGTAAATGAACTCACCATAACCGATGAAGGCACGTTCTTCCATTTCGCCAAAGTTATACGTTTCCTCGTAACCCTTAGCAACGAAAAACACAAAGATGGCCATGCCCAACACAAAAACGAACGAAACATCAAAGAACCAGCGGGGCATTTTTTCGCGTTGCTCA
>CAZKHP010000001.1:1896-40304 GCA_964552695.1 uncultured Staphylococcaceae bacterium
CACAAAAACGAACGAAACATCAAAGAACCAGCGGGGCATTTTTTCGCGTTGCTCATAGTTCAAGGCAATATAAACCAGCATGCATAACACCACAAAGATCTGCCAACGGCCGTAATCGACCGAAGTAAATCCTTGAAGCATGTAATAGAAGAACGGAGTGAAGAGGGCAAAAACAATCAGGGTAATGGCAATGAGGTGACTCCATTTCCGTTGCCGGATGGAGTTCAAAATCGAAGGAATGAGAAACAACATAATCGGCGTAAAAATAAACAAACTGGAAATGGTGTTATCGTACGAACCCGTGTTGAGCAAGGCGGAGGAACGGCAACTGACGGTCGGGAAGAAAAAACTAATCAAGGGATACCATTTATCGTAGGTAGCTCCTCCCGAAGCTTCCCACGTCATAATCTGATTGATTAACGTGACCCAGTCTTTGATTTTGAAAGCCGCAATCAAGTTGGGGAGATACGTACCGCTGGTGGCACGCGGTGCGGTCCCCGCAATGACCATCGCCGGCAACACGACAAAGGCGGACATCATTATGCCTGTTGCAAACGCCCCAATGCCGATGAAAGCGACGCTTAAAGCATCTTTGGCTTTGTACGTCCGGATGCGTTGGAAATACCGGAAAAGTGCGTAAAAGACACCGGTAAAGCAGGTTGAGATGAGGAAAAAGAAGTTTGTGATTCCCATGAGGAACAACGCAAACATCAACAGCCACGGTTTCTTTTCTTTTAAAAGTTTTTCGATGCCCCAGAAAACCAACGGGAACACCAAGCACACTTCCATAAAGTGGTTAAACCAGAGGTAATAAACGTTCCATCCGCAGAAGGCATACACAAGGCCGAAAAGACGTGCGTTGCGTTCGCTGACACCCATGTATTTGAGGAAAGCGCGGAAAACCAATCCGGCGCCTGCCATTTTTAAAATCATGAGAAGTGCCAAACCTTGAGGGACGAGCGCTCGCGGAAAGATCAAAATCGGTAAGAAGAAGGGGTTCAGTAAGTAATAGAAAGCATTGGACCCAATATTGTTGGAGCCCAAGAACGTCGAGGAATCCCATAAAACGAATTCGCCGGTCTTAAGGAAGTGCCACCAATCGTCGTAACCGTTCAAATAAAACGGAATCTGTTGCAAGACATAGTCACCGCTGAGAGGAATGGTAAATAGATTCGTCAGTAAGGCAAAACTGAAAAAGAGCGCACCAACCGCGACTAACGTTAAAAAATACCAAAGCAAACTGTTTCGGTTTTGCCAGGCTTTTTGGAATCTCTTCCAAACTTTTTGGGCCCATTGACGGATTTTTTCCCACCAATGAACCAACGTATTTTTTATCGACGTCCAGACATGTACCATTCAATATTCTCCACGGAGTAAATACATTATAAACGAAAGCGGACCAACGACATAGTCGTTAACGGCGTTACTTTTCCAAAGCTAAAATTTTACGCTTGAGATCGACGCCGCCATAGAAGCCCCCGATGCTACCGTCATTGGCAATGATGCGGTGGCACGGAACAATAATCATGTGTTTGTTCTTGCCGACAGCGGAGCCTACCGCACGGAAAGCGGTGGGGTGGCCCGAACGGATGGCAATCTCTTTGTAACTCGCGGTGTTTCCCCACGGAACGGTAAGTAACGCATTCCAAACATCCTTTTGAAAGGGTGTGCCAATCAAATTCAAAGGCAAATCAAATACTTTTCGTTTTCCCGCCATATACTCAAGCATCTGCGTATGAGCTTTACGAAGAACCGGCGTTTCCTCGCCAAAAGATAGGTCTCCCAAATCGCAGGCGATAATTTTCCCGTTTTCTTCAACGAATGACATCGTTCCCAAAACTGTTGGATAACTATGTGCGTTTTTCATGGTACCCTCCTATGAAGACAAGGCAAACGACCTTGTTTTTTCTAAAAAGTTACGGATTTTGGATTTCCTTGACAGTTTTAGCTAAACCCGCCACTTCATCCACCGGTAAAGCGAAGGCAATACCTTGTCCTTTTGTATCAAATCCGGCGTCCCGATAAATGGCTTTCAAGACGGCATCTTTCAGACTCCGGGGGATTAAAATGAGGACGATTTCTTTTTCAGGTTGAATCGTAATGCCAAAAAACTTCTCCATCGCTTCGTTTCCGGTTCCTTTGCCATTGACTACGGTTCCACCGGTAGCGCCTTCGGCCTTCGCAGCTTCCATGACCAGATCGGTATAACCGGCATTCACGATCGTGAAGATCAATTCATAGGCTTCGTTTGTCTTTTCCATGTTATTTTCCTCCGATCAAGTCAGTTGAGTTGGCTAAGAATTTATAAATCGAGACACCGACGACGCTCGTTAAGGTGATGGTGAATGCCACCCCTTTGGCTTTTCGCGATAGGCTGAAACGCCTTTTGATTTCTTCGAGGATGGGCGATACTTGGTCTTCGCGGATGACCCCGATTAAGATGTCTTTATCGGTTTCGCCAACGCCCATTAAATCGCTGATTTGCGAGGTTGCGGTCCCGTGCCCGTGCAAATGTATTTGCACGCCACATTCATGTTTCTTTAAAAGGGCCAAATAAAAATCCGCTTGGTTTTGATTCACGATCGTCACCAATAGTTTAAGTCTTTTGAGGGGGGTTGTCTTCTCAAAGGGAGTCAACGGGCCTTCGACTTTGCTTTTCTTTGCCATAGATTTACCTTATTCAAATGAAGTGAATGACCTGATCATCAAAGACTTCTTTAATCCGCGTACGGGCAATTTTGCGGCGCATTCTTTCTTTGGTCAACGCGCCAAAACCGAGAAGTTGCACGACCACCAAGGGCGTCATGGCGACCATCGCCACCATCCCGAAAGCGTTACGGGCAATGATCGAATCCAAGTGAGTCGGATCGTTCGCGTAAAGCGACTGACACACGCCGATGGCGAACGGCAAAATGAAGGTCGCCGTCATCGTTCCCGACGCGACGCCGCCCGAATCGAACGCGACCGCCGTGTAAATATTGGGCACTACGAATGAAAGCGCGATGGCTAGGAGATAGCCGGGGACTAAAAAGTAAATGATGTTGATATCAAATACCAAACGAACCATGGATAAGGCGACCGATAAAGCGATGCCGATGGCTAAGCCTAGCATCATGCTTTTTTTGGTAATTAAACCGCCGCTGATTTCTTCGACTTGTCGGTTCAAGACATAGATGGCGGGTTCGGCAACAGCGCTCACAGCACCCAAAATCGCACCGATGACGACAATCAACCACCGAGTGTCGGTATCGAGGCTGATTTGGCCGATAGAATGACCAATCACTTTGGCCACCGGGAAAAAGCCGAAATCGATGCAGGTTAAGAAAAGAACAAGACCCAAGTAGGTGTAAAGGATACCAATCATTATTTTTGCCACTTGTTTTTTGGGCAATTTCAAAAAGAAAAAATTGTAGATGAAGAAAAATAAAATGATGGGGATTAGGGAGATGGTAACGCCCTTAAAGTCTGTCAAAAAAGAATCCAACAGGCCGCTGGGAACAGGCGCGGTGTAAGAGGTGTTCGCCGGAGCAAACAATCCAAGCAACATGATGGTAATCAAGGGGCCTGCCGAACATAAAGCAATCAAACCAAAGGAATCTTCGCGCGCGCCTTTACCGCCGCGGACATTGGCAACGCTGGCCCCTAATGCAAGGATAAAAGGAACCGTCAGCGAACCTGTCGTTACGCCACCTGCGTCAAACGCCAAAGCAATATAGGCCAAGTTATCGGTCTTTTGAACATAGAGGCTGGCCACGGCAAAGATGACACAGTAAGCCAGAATAAACCACAACTCCAAACTCTTTTTAAAGATGATTCTCAAGAGACCGGCAGCCAAAAAGAAACCGACGCCTAATGCCACCAATCCGGCAAAAAGCCACGAATTGACGGGCACCATGCTCGATAAGAATTGGACATCTGGCTCGGCCAAAGTTACAAAACAGCCAATCAGAAACGCCACCAAGACCATGGCACGGATGTTTCCTTTTTTCGTCAGGTCGCTGCCCACGTAATCACCGATGGTGACCATCGCCGAATCAGCACCCATCGAAAACAAGATGATTCCGATGACCATAAAAACCGCAGAAAATAAAAAAGGCCATAAGAGATTCTCGCCACCCAGCGGGGTTAAGGATGCGATCCCGCTGAAATGAAGGACAAGAACAATGACAACAACCGGAAGGATGGCGGCGCCAGCCTCTTTAATCTTCTCAAGCCAGGAATGAAACATAGGGTCATCCCCTTTCGACTTCTCATTCATTATAGAAATGTCAAAGGGGCGTGTAAATAAAAAGAGTGACTTAATGTCACTCCTTTTTAGCGGTTTTGTTATCTGGGAAGAGCGTTTTGAAGGTTTTTGGAATCGGTGCGTAGAATTTTTTGACTTGACCCGAGAACGGATGTTTGAATTCCAGGCTGTAGGCATGCAGCCCCAAACGTTTGAGTGGATCCTTCTTGGCGTGATATTTGTCATCGCCGATGATGTCATGGCCAAAGTCATGGAATTGCGCCCTGATCTGGTTTTTGCGCCCGGTTTCGATGGAGACGTCTAAGAGTGAAAATTCGTCAGTCTCACCCATGACGTGATAATGCGTGATGGCTTCTTTGCCACCTTCGTCTTCATGGTCGACAAACACTAAACGCGTGGAAGTCTCGCGTAGATTGGCTTTGAGTGTATCTTCTTTTTTGGACAAACGGCCTTCCACGATTGCAAAGTAGGATCGTCTTGTGACCAGATCGTTCCATTTTTCTTGAAGCGCATCGCGGACTTCGGGATTTTTGCTGAAAATCAATAAACCCGAAGTGTCTTTATCGATGCGGTGGACCACATACAGACGGGTTTTGATGTTTTGCGTTTTCAAGAACGTATAGGTTAGGTTAAAAGCCGTGTATTCGGTTTCGCGGTCATCGGATACGCTGAGAAGGCCGCTCGGTTTATCGATGGCCACGAACTCATCATCTTCGTAAACAATTTTAAACGGAAGCGGTTTGGCTTCACGCGCCCCATAGCGGGAAACAGTGACTTTATCGCCTTTGACCAAGGGAGCATCGAAGGCCGTGGTGGGCCGACCGTTGAGCGACACTTGTTTACGGCTTAAAAGCGACTTGACATTGTTTCGCGACAAGTTGGGATATTGGGTAATCAAAAAATCGAGTAGCCCCATCGGTTCCTTGGCGACGAAATCGCGAGATTCGGGAATATTTTTCTTGGCTAAATTCATTGTTTGATCCATCGGGCATAAAGCCGTATTTTCTTGCGGGAAGCCCGCACCAGATTGAAAGGTTTGGTCAGTTCTTTATCCAAGAACCAGCCGTCGAACGTATACCCTTCTTTCACCGGTGTCGGTTGGAGGGTAATGTCGGAGAATGCCTTTGCTTTGGCGGGTGAAATCGGAAGGCCGCCGTTGGTATCATACACGATTGGAGTCGGATATGTTAGGAATATTGCTAAAGCAATCAAAAGAACCGCCGAAGCCGCGAGCGAAATCGGGGTCCAATCCACGCCTCCGGAGAGGGTCAACCAAACGCCTTCGCTTTCCCGACGTTTTTCATCGGGAACGCCACCTTCATTGACAACGTAACGATAAACACAACGGTAACCGTGATAGCCATTGACGTCCGGGGTATAACTGCTTTCGGTAGCACCGACAATCGAGCCCCAAGTGTCATTTTCATCGCGTTTGTATTCCCATTGGTAGGTGACCGTATCGGTCAAATAAAGTTGCAACGAAAGCGTGACTTCGCCGTTGATGAACGAAGTTCCCTCGGCGCTTTGCGTCAACATGGCTTTATCGTTGTTGCCGATATGTTCCCATTGTGCAAATAAATCGAGTGACGTGGTAACCACCGTGGTGGTGAAATCGAATTCGTTGATTAAGGTATTCTCCAAAAACCATCCGTGAATTTCCGCATTGGCGCGTTGAATCACCGTGGGTTCAGTGATGTATCCGGCGGAAGGTAAAACGGTCGGATCAATGGTTTGGTCATCGTTCAAAAGCGTAAACGTGACAGTAAGATCGTCGGCTTCAGCGCGGGGTTTGACAACATGCTGTGCCGGTTGAGCCAAAGAAGACGATTGAGTGGGTAAGAAGAGGGTCGACGAAAACAGCACCATGAGTGCGAGGGGCATCCAAGTCCATAACCCGTGTTTCATGTGGCTTTCTCCCATGCGTCTTTTTTATTTATCGACTTCGTTAAAGCGTTGGACCGTCATCGTAATCGTCAAATTGCCATTACGGACGCGGAGTTCATCGAGGAATTTCTTTTGGTTGGCGTCTTTTCGCATCACCACGTAGAAGGAAACTTCTAACATCGTGCCAAAATCTGCGGTACGAACGCGGTTTAAATGCCAGGACGCACAATATTTGGCCATGACTTCGTCAAAGAGATTTTCGTAATTAATGCTTTCGGGAATAACGATGCGGACATTCAAACTACGTCCGTCGGGTTGCCCGAAGTTGAGGGCGAAAAGAATCAAAACGACCACCGAAAGGAGGACCGTGAAAATCGCGGCGTATAGGACATACCCTAAACCGATGGCGACGCCGACGGCAACTGCCAAGAACAAGTAGGCAATGTCTTCGGTCGATTTTTGCACGCTCCGGAACCGGGTGAGGGCAAATAACCCGCCGACGGTAATTCCCGCCGCCAGATTATCACTGATTAAGAAAATGACGATGCTAGAAACCGGAACCAGCAACACAACGGTAATCGGGAAATCGCTGAGATAACCGTTTTTCCGTTTCACGAACATATAAAGGATGGCGATCACCAGACCGAGGACGACCGCTGCCACAAGGGCAATTAAGGCGGCATATTGGGCCGCGTAGATATCAAAGATGGAATCAAACATTTTCAATGAGCTCCTTTCGCTTCAAAATCTCGAATTCTTTGCCATATTTCGAGAAACTGCCTAAATAAATACCTAATTCGGAAAGACTGTGGGCAAACCATAATGGCATCGCATCGTGCACTTTGACTTCCATCAGGACATGTTCACTGTCCATGATGGATTCCCCAACAGGTCCGTATTCAAAGTCGAGATGATCGCGCCGCGTGGTGATATTCGTGTCATAGGTTAATCGGAATTCAGGATTGTCTTTATCAAAGAACGCCAATCGGTCATAACTGATGAAGACTTTGGGAACGACTTTGTGGGTGGATAGGAAGTAACAGATCTCGGCGATGATTTGTTGGCTTTGGTAATCCTCCCTTTGGGGCGGTTTTCCGCGCGCCAGGAAGTTTTCGGCTTCCGCGGGAGTCACGCTGATCCGTCGTTTAGTGACGATTCCCGTAATCTTTTTTTTGATTTCGATATAAACTTCGGGATTCGAGTGTTCGTAGGTTCCATACTTCCGAAGCCGTATTTTTTCTTTATAGGGTGGTTTTTCTACCGATAAGCGGATGAGGTCGTTATCTTCGGTGTCCCAATAGATGTTGCGGACGAAATAGCTTTGGCCGTTGAGACAGAACGGGTCTTCACACATATGGGTCCGAATGATGGGTAAAAGGGCCTCGGCTTGTGCGCGAGTCATGATGAATTTTTTTTCGTAACGTTTGAAGACGTTGACGGTATCCATGACGTACTCCTTTACCTCAATAAACGTATGCTTCATCCATTATAATGGAAAAACTTCCAAAATCGAAAACGGATTGTCCAAGCGTTAAAAGAAAAAACGCCTCTAAAGGCGTTTGATGGGTTTAAACAAGCGCTTGATTGTAAGCGATGATGGCAAGGTTCGCCGTGGAGTTGAAATGGCCGCGGTTACTGATGGCATAGTCGACCATCAAAATCGGCATGGCAGAGAACCAATCCGCAAAATCCGCTTGGCGTACGAGCCGGGAATTGAAATAACTGGCCATATCGACCAAAGACCAACCGATGATCGTATCGATGAGGTCCGGCCCACTGATGACGCCGGTTTTTTGGGCTTGATTGACACGGAACACATTATCGTAGTCATCGGTCGAAAGAATGTTCTCGTATTCTTTCCGAATGCCGTTCAGCATTTTTCTTCCGTTGCTGGTGTTGTGCCACAGCGAGCGGATGGATATGACGGTTGACCCTTCGGTATCGCCATCTCCCCGGACATAGTGTTTTTGAAGGGTGGGGGAATGTTCGGTTTTAGCCAAAAGGACGACGCCGCTTTCCGTTCCGTTAACGGTGACATCGTTGTAACGCAAATCGCCTAGAGCAATCGAGGTAGGATCGTAATGGATGAAATCAAGAAGGCTTTTGCTATTGACTTCAAAAGTATCCAAATAGGTGAACAAATCGTCGAATGTGGCTTCACCCAAGTAAACGTGCTGAATATCAAAAACAATGAATTCGCCGGGGTTTTCAGCCAAAAAATCAATCACATCTTCCAAATAATAAGACAGTTCATCCGAAACCAACGCGTGTTTGGTAAACCAAGTATCTTCGATGTATGAAAGACGGACATCCAAATAGCGGACGCCGTTCTCCAGCATATCGGTCGCATCGCCCCGTTGGGATTTTGATAAACGGGCAAAAAGGCCATCCGCAAAAAAGCCGACGGTCTTATTTCGTAAAATACTGTCTTCGGCTTCCCCTGGATCAATGGGAGAATTTTTGCTAATACGGCTCGAGAAGGCATCATGAGCCCCCAGCATTGCGATATCGACGACACGCGGATTCTTGCCTTCCACGCCTGAAGCAATGACATCCGAATAATCGTTTCCATCTTCGGTATAACCGGAAAAGGAAAATCCCGCTTTGCCAAAGACCAAGACAAACAAAATGGCGCTCAGAAGGACGAACGACGCAATGATGGAAATACGTTTAAATATTTTCTTCATGGGACCCACTTTCCCGATTTGCTGAATGAATTCATATCGAATCTCATGTACGCAAAAAGATTTCTCTCTGTTTTTATTTTATTACTAAAAAGCCGAGATGATAAAAAAACTTGTTTTTTTTCACAAAAAAACGAAGAGGGTCACTCTTCGTTTCGTTGTTTTAGTCGAGCGAGGGAACGCTTTTGTGATATTCGCGTTTGCCGACGCCGTGATCGAGTTCCATCAAACTCGTGGGGTTTTTGCCATAGAGGCCAAACGCCAGAATGAGGTCATTGGCGTTCTTTTCTTCCTCGCCTTGTTCGCGGATAAACCATTGCAGGAACTCTTGGGTCAAATAATCTTTTTCCTTGATGGCTTCACCCAAAATGTTTCCGATGGAGGCGGTGATGAACTGCTCGTGACGGAGCTGTTCTTTGAGCATTTCTTCGACGTCTTTGTAGTTCCGTTCCGGTTTAGCAATGGTGTCATAGACGACCGGAGCTCCGACGTGTTGAAGATACTCGGCAAAGTAAAGAGCGTGGTCTTTTTCTTCTTGAGCTTGGACTTTGAACCATTTGGCGAAGCCAATGAGGCCGTGCTCCGTGGCATAAGAGGCCATATCAAGATACATATACGCAGAGTAGAATTCACGGTTGACTTGTAAATTAATCAGATCGACGAGTGATTTTTTTAACATAATTTTGTTTTCCTTTCATTGAAGTTCTATCAATACTTCCAACACTATTTTACTATAGCGAAAGGAAAACTTCCCGAGATATGCTCAGGATCAAGCAAAGACCGGAACAACGACGCCACCAAAGGTGTCGAGGATAAAATTGCGAACCGTTTCGGTGGTTAGGGCTTCTTTCAGAACAGTAATCGCCTCGGCGTTTTCATTGCCTGCTTTGACCGCAATAATGTTGGCGTAAGTGAGGGCGGCAGCCGATTCGGTGGACTCTTGCGCGAGGATTGAATCCGTAACTTGGGCACTGAGTGCATAGTTGCCGTTAATCACGCCAAATGCCACATCGCCGAGGGCCGCGGGAACCGCTTCGGCATTGGTTTGATAAATGTCCAATTGATAAAGAGAGTTGTCGAAGTCAGCCAATGTAACCGCAATGCCTTTAGCGGCAGTTCCTTCTTTGGGGATCAACAAACCTTCTTGAGCTAATAGAAGAAGCGCACGCCCACCATTGGTGTTGTCATTGGGGATAGCGATGCGGTCTCCAGAAGCGACTTGGGCCAAACTGGTTTTTTGTCCTGCATAGATACCTAACGGCTCGAAGTGAACGGCCAACGCGCTGACCAGATCCGTGTCGTTATTGACATTGAAGTCTTCGAGATAAGGCAAATGTTGGAAATAATTGGCATCCAATTCGCCATCCTGAAGCGACAAATTTGGGAGAACATAGTCTGTGAATTCAACGATTTTCAGGGAATAACCTGCTGCCTCGATGGCGGGGCGCGCGGCTTCCAAAATCAGTGCATGCGGGGTGGGTGAAGCTCCAACCACGATGGTTTTGTCGGTAATTGTGTTTTTGCTTCCGCAGGAAGCGAGAAGTAAGGCGATGAGGCTGGTCGAAGCAACGAATTTGAAACTGTTTTTCATAGGTTTTTACCTTCCTTTTTTATTTTTTGTGATTGATTTTTTTAGCAACGAAATTGAATGACGTTTGAAGCAGAATGACGATCACGACGATGACTAAGACGGTATAGATGACTAAGGTTGTGTCATAGCGGTAGTAGCCTTCCGTAATGGCGTAATTGCCAAGGCCCCCTCCGCCAAGCGCTCCCGCCATCGCTGAATAACCGATGATGTTGATAGCCGTCAGAGCGATGCCGCGGACCAGGGAGGGCAACGCTTCGTTTAAATAGACATGAAGGATGATTTGCCACGGTTTCGCTCCCATCGCTAACGCCGCTTCAATCGTGCCTTTATCCACTTCTTTTAACGATTGTTCGGTGACCCTGGCAACGAAGGGGATCGCACATAATGTGAGAGGAACAATGGCAGCGGTGGTTCCGATGGCCGTTCCCATGACCCAGCGTGTCACCGGGACAATGAGAATCATCAAGATGATGAAGGGGACCGAACGGGCCATATCGACGATCCATCCAAGAATGGTGTGGACCGTTTTTCTTGGGAATAGGCCATCGCTTTGCGTCAAGATGAGGAGAACTCCAAGAGGAAGTCCGATTAAGTATGAAATGACCAGGGATACCAACGACATATAAAGCGTTTCGCCGGTAGCAAGAAAGATATCACGAAGGATTTCCAAAGTCGGTCACCTCCTTGGCCCCTAACAAAAGTTTTGTCATAGGGCTTTGCGGACGAGTGAAGACCTCTCCGACGGAACCGATTTCAACGATATTGCCTTCATCGAGCACGGCCACACGTTGGCAGATGCTTTTCACGACCCCGATTTCGTGGGTAATGATGATGATGGTGACTTTCCGCTGTTCGTTGATTTCTTTTAAGAGCGATAAAATCGACCTTGTCGTCACTGAATCGAGGGCACTCGTCGGTTCATCTAAGAGGAGTGACGAGGGATCACTAGCCAATGCTCGGGCGATGGCTACGCGTTGCTTTTGCCCGCCGCTGAGAGTCGCAGGATACGCCTTGCCCTTATCCGATAATCCAACCAGTTTCAACAGTTCCTCGACGCGTCGCATTCGCTCATGCTTTTCAATCCCGCGTAGTTGAAGCGGGAAGGCGATATTCGCTTCGACGGTCTTTTGCATCAATAAATCAAAGTTTTGAAAAACGATGCCCAATTGACGTTTGACTTCGTCGCCCCCGTGTTTTCCTTCTCCGGCAATACGGATGCCGTTGACATCGACGTAGCCGGAAGTAGGAATCTCGAGTTGAGCAAGAATTCTTAAGAGCGTGGTCTTTCCAGCGCCACTTTTGCCGATGAGACCGAATATTTCACCCGAGCGGACTTCAAAACTGACGCCTTTTAAAGCGGCGTTGTTTTCGGTTTGTTGGGCATAGGTTTTCGATAAATTTGAAAGAACGATCATAGAGGTACCTCTTCTCGGGAAATAAAAAGCTCCCGCCACAAGGACGAGAGCATATGCTTCGTGGTACCACCCAGTTTCGCCTCTATTTTGCAATAAAAGCCTCTTCGGGTTCAAACAAACCCTAGGGCTTTAACGGGCCCACCCGACGCTGCCTACTGCTGTTTCGGAAGCGCGACTCAGAGACCATGTTCATCGATTGAATTCGTGCCTACTTTCACCATCTTAGGCTCGCTGTGAGGAACGCAACCAACTACTCTTTCTCTTCCGCATCTTTGGATATATGCATCAAGTATAGGTAATGCCTTTTCGCTTGTCAATCGCTTTTTTAAAAATCCCATAACCTCAAAAAAATCCGCTTGTATTAAGGCTTTCGAGTATACTAAATATCAAAGAGGATTCATTTATGGAATTGAAAATCGGTCGTTTTGAGGCCCATACGTTAGCTTTTGCTTTCTTTACCGGAGAAGGCGTTCCCGCGAGTGCCGCCGAAGGCGTTCGTAAATATGCCGAACTCAATCATCTCATTTCCGATCAAGTCAAAACCTATTTTGCCACGATTGTCGTCACTCAGCATGGTGTCCGGAATGTCACCTACATCCAATATCTCGATATCAAACCCGACAGTGTGCTTCCGCCCGGATTCCGCAAAGTTGTCTTACCGGAAGGTCCGTGCATCCAAGCTACGCTCACACCCCAAGAATTCAAAGAAATGGAAGATGGCACAAAGAAAGAAATCGTGGAAGCTTTCTTAAAAGCCAACAATCTCCGTTTGGATATTAAGAACGTCTTGTACCTTGCCGAGCGAAAAGAAAACGGCAGCATCTTTATCCGCATGCCGGTCAAATCATAAGAAAAAAGCCGAGGGCTACTGCCTTCGGCTTTTCATGAGCGGAATATCCCGAACAACAAACCATAGATACGGAAGACAAGCGATTCCAACGACGCCATATCCAAAAAAGGTGATGAAGTTAAACCAGTAGGGAACCGTCAGGCCTCCCCAGCAAATGCTGTCAGGGGGGCAATAAGGCCAATTCACCACAAGGGGACCTAGATAAGTAAAATACACATACGCCAAGGATAAAGCCAAAAGGACACCAGCGAGACTCAACCAAAGTTTGTTTTTTTGAGGCGTCAGTGTGCCTTTTTCTTTTTGTTTCATACGGACAAAGAGGGGAATCGCGGGAATCGCCAACACAGTCAGTCCAATGACGATAAAGAAGAGCACCGCGGAAATGACCACGCCTGCGAAAAGATCGATTTGAAGGCTGATGCCCGCCAATGAAATCAAAAGTGGGGCCAAAAGAACGCCCAATGTGATCAATGGAATCAGCCAAGCCAAACGTTTTTCTTTTGGATTCATGATTCAACCTCCGTTTGAGGATGCACATGTTTCGACCGTTTGAACGATATTACCGTATCCACGATCCACAAAATGAAAAACGGCAAGGAAAGGCAGCTCAAAACGGTGTACGAAATCATCAAGGCATCATAAAGGGTTCGATTCATTGGAATTCCCGCCCAACAAATATTTGGACTTGGACAGGTGCCACAACAAGAAGCCGGGAAGTCAGCCAACAGGGGAAGCAAGCCGGTAAGGAATGCGTAACTTCCAAGAATCACGAACAAAGTAATACCGGAAATGACCAAGGCTCTGTTCAATGTTTGGGTCAGTCGCCCTTTTTGTTTCAGTCTTGACCGAACAAACAGGGGAATCGAAGCCATCGAAAAGGATCCGATTGCAAAAAGAAGGTAAAGAAGCGCCCCAGAAATAATCAAAATATCGGATGACACATCAAATTGGGCACCTAGCCACGGGGGAAGAAAGAACACAAAGGCATAACCTAATACGAAGAAAAGGACGAAATACCATTCTTTTTTGGTCATAATTTCCTCGTTTCAATAGTCGACTTTCTTATCTTTAATTTTAGTCGGTTTCCTCGTAAAAGCAACGGACATTTCCGATGGGGCCAAAAGAAAACGAAAGTCAATGAAATTCTTTTTGCTTTACTACGTAAAATGGAATAAAATACAAATGGAAGCCCTTACATGAGGCCTCTACACTGACACTCAAGGAGTCAAAAATGAATATTCTTTTCTTCTTGAAGCCCAAGACTGAAGTTGTATTCCTCAAAGAAGACGATACCGTACGAAACGCCTTAGAAAAGATGGAGCATTACCGACACGCCGCAATCCCGATTTTAAAGAACGATGGAGGGTATTTGGGAACCCTCAGCGAAGGCGACTTGTTATGGTTTCTGAAAAGCAATCACAACATGAACCTCTTGGAGACCGAGGACATTCCGCTGGTCAAAGTCCCACGTTATTTCAATGACAAAGCCGTTCGTGTCGGCACTAACGTCGAAGAACTCTTTCTGTTATCCGCCCAGCAAAACTATGTTCCGGTGGTGGACGATCGTGGGATGTTTATCGGGATTGTCACCCGTAAAGACATCATCAATTACATGGTCAAAAACCAAAAGCCACATTAAAAGCGCCCCGCAAGGCGCTTTTATTTTTTCTTAAGCTTTTTTCTCTTTCTTTTTAAACAGGGAAGCGAGCTTCATTTTGACGTTGGTAAACCAAGCTTTCCTTTTTTCCTGACGGACTTTCTTTTGTTCTTGGCGGTGGACTTGATCGAGTCCTTTTTTCTCGGCTTTGAAATCCTTTTTGATCACCGCGGCGATAGCTTTGGCCGGTGCGGTGGTTTGGATGCCGAGCGAATCATCAACGAAAATCGCTAACTTTTTCAGTTTCAAGGAGCCTTTATTGCGAAGCTTGAGCAGTTCTTCCAGTTCTTTGACCGGCAAATCAAGCCAAATTAGGCCGTGGGCCAAGATGATCGGATTTTCGCTGGGTGCGCATCCGTGGCTGGTCCGATAGCGTTCGGTGTAAGTGATTCGTTCACCATTATAAATAAGACCGAAATCATTGATACGGACATCATTCAGATTGTTGTTGTAGACCGTCAGCGTGAAGCCATCCTCTTTGGTATCCGGATTGACATCAAAACTGGCTTTGACCCGGAACTTACGGTTGGCAAAGTATTTACTAAAAGTAAATAATAGGGCTAAAGCGATA
Source organism: uncultured Staphylococcaceae bacterium (assembly GCA_964552695.1). Lineage (GTDB taxonomy): Bacteria > Bacillota_I > Bacilli_A > RFN20 > CAG-826 > CALMWE01. Next base: position 16,795 of record CAZKHP010000001.1, read on the forward strand.
ATCATCAAAACGATGAGAATCACCGCAGCGGCAAGAATCGCATAAATGAAATATTGAGTATTTTCTGGCATAATATCACCTCTTGATTTATTGTAACCGATTGCCCGAAGAAAAGAAGCAAAAAGGCAATAAAAAAACCCTCGAAGGTTCGAGGGTTTAAAACGTTATTTTAAGAGCGCGTCTTTTTTGGCTTGGTATTCTTCTTGCGTCAGAATGCCATCGCGATATGCGGTTTCGATGCGCTTGAGGGCGTAACGGTTTTCTTTCGCTACCTGGGCGTGCGGTAACAGTTGCAACAAAAACAGGATAACTCCACCTAAGAAGAGCAGTTGATCAGCCCAAGCCCAAAGCGTGAAGCCATCGAGATCAAAGGCAAATTCAACCACGCCGGTCACCAAGATAAGTCCTAACGTCGCAAACATCAAAATGAAATACGGTTTGCGAGAGGTGACTTTTCCCACCGAAAGAATCAAGTAGGAAACCAACGAGACCACCATCATGCTGGATGTGGCAAATCCCAAGAACGATAACACGATGTTTTGCGGAAAATAACTGGCCATGATGACCCAATCTTTAAAGCAATAATAGGTAAATAGGACACACAAAGGAGCAATTAACCATCCCGGTTTTTGACCGCGCGAGGCCATAATCAAGACGAACGAAACGATAAACGCCATAAGGAATAAAAACGAGGCGGTAACTTCAAAAAAATCAGACGCCATGAATGAGGTATAAAAGAAAATGGATATCGGGGCGGCAACAAAGGCCAGAATCGACAGTAAGGTAAAGTTTACCTTCAATGGTTTTTTGGAATTTTCATTCATAAAAAAAGCCCTCCGTTATCACTATAACATGCGGAGGGCATTTGATTAAGCCAACAATTTTTCGATATCGGCAGCGATTTCTTCCGGTTTGACCGCGGAGGCATAGCGTTTGATGACTTCGCCTTGACGGTTAATCAGGAATTTGGTGAAGTTCCAATGGATACGTTCACCGAGCAGTCCGCCTTTTTCTTTTTTAAGGAATGTGTAAAGCGGGCTTTCTTTTTCCCCGTTGACTTCGATTTTGGCGAAGCGCGGGAAGGTGGTGTGGTATTTGAGCGTGCAGAAGGCATCGATTTTTTCGATGTTGTCCGGAGCTTGTCCTGCAAATTGGTTGCAGGGGAAGTCCAAAACGGCAAAGCCTTTGTCTTTATAGTTGGCGTAAAGTTTTTCCAGTCCATCGTATTGCGGAGTAAAGCCGCATCCGGTGGCGGTGTTGACAATTAAAAGCACCTTGCCTTCGAACGTTTTCATGCTCACATCGGCATTTTTCATATCTTTCACGGAAATATCATAGAGTCCCATCGTGATCAACTCCTATCGTCATGGGTTTGTAATCCCATTATAAAGGATGACCGAACGACTTACTTCTTTAATGCTTTGCCCCAAACTTGGACCAAATCGGAAAGACTCATTTTGGCATTCGCCGGACTAGTGGAGGGAAGCACCTCAACGGGCAAGGCAACGTCGGAGAAATATTTCTGATAAAGCGCATAGGCTTTTTGACCGTTGCAATAAATACGGCTGATGTGGCTTTCCGCGAGAATCGTTCTTAAGCGGCTAGGTTTGGGATTATGGATCGTGGCATCGGAAGAACCTTCGATTTGACAGCTGCCGATGACATCATGCAAAGCGACGTGGTGTTTCAAAAGGAGCCGTTTTTTCTCGTTCCAATCCACCGACACCAAATCTTCGCCCAAGATTTCGCTCATGACAGGATAAAACCGGTTGTGCGGGTTGGCGTAGTAATAACCTTCTTTCACCGATTTCACCGAAGGAAAACTTCCGAGAATGATGATTTCGGAAGCTTCGTTAAACAAAGGATGGAAAGGATGAGAGAGTTTTCGGAGCTCCGCCATAAACTAAGCCACGAAATTCAGCCGGACGCTGCCGTTGGTCGTGCTTAAATCCAATTTGTCGGGCAAATTCGTGTTGTAGGCGTTTTGGGTCACTTTGGAACCATCGATATACATCGAGCCATTGACCGTGGAAAGCTTCACATAGAAGTCGCTCAGTTCGCCATGGATTTCGAGTTCGACGTTGCCGTTAACGCTGTGGAAAGTGACATCTTCGCCCGTAATGTCTTGACCTTTGACTTCGCCATTGGATGTCGTGGCTCGGATGGTTGGGGAAGAAACGCCATCCAAATCGATGGTACCATTGGCCGTCGAGAGCTCAACAGCGCTGGTCACCGTGACGTTTTCAAGCGAGATTTCACCGTTGGTGGTGACGGCGTCAACCGTGGCCAAGCCGGATAAGTTAGTCAGCGCAATGTTGCCATTGACGCTATTTAAATCAAGAGAGGTGACTTCGGGAAGATCCGAGACAATCAAGGTCCCGTTTTCGGTATCAACACTCAAGTCGACCGCCAACGTTGAAGGAATGGAGACGGTGACGGTCCTTTCTTGAGTCGAAGTCATCATCCCGAAATTCATCGTAAACCAGAACCAGTGGTTCACCTCGTTGGTCAGCGTCAAAACGCCGCCTTCATTGGTGATTTCGATTTTGTCGCGGGTGCTTTCGGCATAGGTGATTGTGATTTGATCATCGATCGCGGGTTGAACGACCACGCGACGATTCTCGACTTGGACGTCGATGGTACCGACACCGGTGGCATCCGTGATATAGGGATCCGCCATTTCCAAATCGTTAAAGCCATCATGCATGTTGATACCTTCGCCGGAGATGACTCCGCCGACGATCGTTAATCCTAATCCGACGGCCACCAAGATGGCGCCGGTCGCTAAGAGCTTAAACATGTTTCGAATCCTCCTTATTGAGTACTTCTTGGAGCTTGTCGAGCAATTTCTCCAAGCCTTTTTTGGCGTATTTGAAGAAAAGAATGAAGAATGAAATGGCAACAATGATGAGTCCGGCGCCTAAGACGATTTGGCCGGCACGCATCAATAAGACCATGGCGGCTTGAGCCGGATTGGTTACGATATCGGTAATCGCGAGAACCGCCATCATCGTGCCGCTGGCAGCAAAGCTGCAACCCATGCCAATGACGATAATGGCACCGAGTACGAAGAGGATGTAGCCGATGACTTTCGCCGTGACGCTGATGGCCTCTTTGGCTTCCGGAGAAAGTTTGTTACGGACTTTTTTGACAAAGCCCGAATCTTTACGGATGGTATCGACAATGGTGTCGATGGACCCCAAGGTTTCGATGAAGGCTTCTTCGGTTTGTCCGCCTTCGACCGCATCTTGGATCATTTCGTCATAGTATTTGATGACATCTTCCCGTTCTTCCTTCGTCAAGAAGTCGAGTTCGATGCGCAACTTTCGTAAAAAATCTGTTTTGTTCATGGGGGGCCTCCTACCGTAAGATGTAATCGAAGATTTTCTTCATTTCGCGGAAATCCGTATCGGAATCCTCGAGTTTCTTCAATCCGGCTTTGGTGATTTGATAATTGCGGCGAATGCGTGAGTTGTGTGTGGTTTCATAGGTCGTCACGAAGCCTTGGCTTTCAAGGCGACGCAAAATCGGATAGAGCGTTGATTCGGAGATATCGACCACATTGGCGACTTCCTGCGCGATCATGTATCCGTAGGAGTCTTGGTACTTGAGACTGGCTAACACGACGACTTCCAGAAATCCTCGTTTGAGTTGACTTTCCATGCGAATACCTCCTTACGCATAATACTATATAACGCATAGTATCATCCCGCAAGTGTTTCTTTGATCATTTTTCTAAGCACTGTACAAAAAGAAAAAACGCCTTATAGGCGTCTTTGTGAATGGTTTGAAAAAATAGTTGTTTAAGCTCGGCGCTTTCCGATTCGGGCGGATAAACTTCGTAAACCGAATGCCAATCCCGTGACCAATAAAAGCATCAAGAGAATCCAATAAACAATGCCGAGTCCGGCGTCGGAAATACTGAACCATCCGCGCGTGGTATAGTCTAAGAAATAATAAGGAACGCTCGCGCCTTCGGCAAACTTGATACCGGTAAAGGAAAGACCTAGCGCAAAGACCAAATAATATAATGGCGGAATCAACGTCCATAACACATCTTTTTTGCCAAAAGGGTTTTTGCCATCAAAGAAAAGAAAGTCCAAAATGGCCGCAATGGGCGCCAAGAAATGCATACAAAGATTGGAGGGCGAAGTCAAATAGGAAAGCGACATAAACGGCGAAAGTAACAAAGCGAACACAACGAACGTTAAGGCGATTGAAACGGTAAAAATGTATTTCAACAAAGCCAGCCATCGGGGAATTTCAACCTTTTGGCCGCGATATCCGCGAATGGCCAAAACGAGATAAACCCCCATGGTAAGAAGTATCCAAATGTTGCTTTGAATCGTAAAATATAAAATCGCATTGCCGGAGCTGACAATGCCATCGCCACGGAAAAAGGTAAAACCAAGGCCTACCAGGCCGAAGAAAACACCCAACGATTTGAGAAGAATCGAGAGCTTTAAGGAACGTTGAGTTTTCATAACAGAGTTATTCTATCAAACGTGGAATTTACGTGCCAGTTCGGAAATCACGATTTTTTTGGCAAATAAGAAACAGCCGAGAATCGTAACGCCGGAGATAATGGCCGCCGCCACTGACATGAAAATCGGGTTGGCAAAACCTACCAATGCCAGAACCAGAGGGACAAACCCGATGATGCTCAAAGCAAATTGCGAAATCAAGAAGTCGCGCATCGTGTGTTTTTTGGAAATCATCAAGATGTTAATCGCGGCAATAAACAAAATATCGATGGCCGGAATCGCATAGGTCGCGGCCCAAGTCAAACTGGCTTCGCTGACATTGGTGGAAAAGATATTGATAATGACCAAGAGTGCCGTCAGTCCGATCGAATGGCTCATGAGTTTGACCCCCAACAAAGTTCCTTTACGGAACGTAATCAGGCCGCATAACCAGACGTAAAGCACCCCGGCGGTCACAATGATGCTCCAAGCATGGCCCACCCACGTAAAGACATTGACTAGCACCGAAGCAAGAATCACTACGGCCGATGAAATCGAGGTCGCACGGACGATTTTCCGCCACCGATTCCGTTCTTTTGAATAGGGGGGAAAAGAAACAACACCCTTTTCGTCGTTGGGATTGAGCGCTTGATGGCAAAGCGGGCACGTGTCGGTCTCGGTCAATACGCGCACTTGGCAATGAGGACAGTATTTCATCTAGACCACCTCTTCCCGCAGGTTGCTTTCGATGGCAACATTCAACCCGAGCGAGGCCAAACGGGCAAAGAAGAACCGTTCGACTTCATTCGGAACGATGGATCGGCAAAAACAAATATTCATGTTGTCTTCAAACGTAATGACGCCGATACCGAAAGCCAACTTGTCTTCCGGAGGCAAATTAAACTCAAAGTCTTGAATCAACGGTTTCATTCCCGAAGGGATTTTAATCAAACCGATGTTGGACATCGCACAGGTTTCGAGGTTGGATCCTAAAGCATTGGCCACCAAGTTCAACGCCAGTTTTTTGAGAAACAACGGCGTTAACCGAAGCGCCAAGTTTTTCTCGGCCGAAACGTTGGCGTTCAAAGTTTGTTGCATTTTTTCTTGGGTCAGTTCGGTTTGAAACGATTCCTTGACAATGGCCAGAACCTCTTCAAACGTCAGTCCGGGGTGTGAATAGACTGAGGTATGGAAAAACAACGTGAAGTTTCGAAGACTGTTGGAGTTGAAGAACTTCCGTAAGTTCACAGGAATGGAAACATTGATGGGACGCCTCCGAGGAATGCGCGGACCATAGGCTTGGGCAATCGCGTAAATCAGGCTGGCCACCAAGTATTGGGTGACGGTTGCTTGGCTTTGCTTGCTGAGGGCCACGAATTCTTTGGCGCTGAGTTTTCCGTTGATGACGCCAAGCCCCACACCTAAAGGCATTTTTTTGCTTTTGACGTGATAGGCCTTTTTCACCGGGCTTTTAGCGCGTTTTTGCTGCGCATAGTTCTTAATAAAACTATCTTCAATCTCGGTATTGTCCGGGGTTTGTTCTTTGGTAATGACTAAACCTTCGCTGTCTAAGGCTTTTCCTTGCAATTGGAAGTAATGGAAGACCACAGATTTCAAAAGCTCGATGGCACTTCCTCCGTCGCACAATGAGTGGAAGACTTCGAGTGCGACGCGGTTACGATAATAGTAGAACGAAAAGAGGAAACCATTGTTCGTGGTTTTATCGATGTGATGTCCTAAAAACGGACCTTCCGGTTTCAACAAAGGCGTTTTGCCATTGCTTTCAAGGTAATACCAAAACAAACCTTTTTTCAGTTTCACGTACATCGTCGGAAATCGGCGACGTGATTCGATGATCGCTTGTTGTAAGATTTCGGGTTTGACGTCTTCTTTGAGATTGACGGCAACACGAAAAACATAGCTGGATCGGGCATTGGTGATGGCGGGATAGATTTTAGCGGCGTTATCAAGGGAGTACCACCCTCGGTTTTTATTCAAAATAATGTCCATAGAGTTCCTCTAAATTAAGGTTAGTAAAAGGGTTTGAGACTTGTGTGATGCTGATAATGTCATTGTAAACGATAATATCAAAAATGAGGTGGCTAAGTGTAGCACCTGTTTAACTTTTTTTCGTCACGTTTCTTTTTCGAAGCAACAACCCCAAAAGATAAAGCCCGATACTGACGGTGTAAATGATCCATCCGACCAGTAAAAAGTATGGGGGATAAATCGAGGCCGTTCCGGCGATTTCGATGACTCCGCTTAAAGCACTGCCTAAAAGTAAGGTGGCCATCGCGGTGTTAAAGGCGTTATAGGCAGCGCGGAACAAGGGAACCTCCGTGGCATGGTCGACCAATATCCAAAGAAGGCCTAACGGAAGAAGCCCTCCCAGCAAAGGATATAGAAACAGCCACAACATGTAGATGGATTCGACGCCGTGCCCCAAAAGAAAATAGACGCGGTCGAAAACAATGCAAAAAGCAGTCAATCCCAGATAAACAAGAAGTGACTTCCGCAGTTTTTGATTGGTGGGGATTTTAAGAATAGCCGAGATAGACACAATCGCTCACGCTCCTTTCGGAGATGGTCGAACCGCTGTTGACAGGTTGATTGATGATGCGGCCGTTAAACCACATCGTCGAGGAGCCTCCGCCATCGAGGTTATAGGCTTGCGTGCATCCCAAGGCAGCAAATTCCTGCGCTAATTCAAGAAGGGATAACCCTGCTTCGTTGGTCAACCGTCCATCGGAAACGATGCACACATAGTGACCGACCGCGATTTGTCCGATGGCCGTCCGCGGATTGGACGACGAGGATTGATTGACTTCACTGGAAGAAGTCACGGCAATCGTCCCATCTTTAATCAAAGCGGGTCCAAACGACCACGCATGCAGCGGATGCGTGTCGATGAGATCCTGACGCGATGTTTGGCTTTCGTTGAGAATTGAAAAATTGCCTTCGCTATCCATGATTAAGGCTTGACCGGACGCACTGGTGTTTTTGGTATTTCGGTAAAGCGTTCCGTTACGAACGACGAAACCATCGCTGCGAGCGCCATAATAATCGCCGTTGATCGCAAAAAATGCGCCGTGGTTAGTGGCCATCGAGGATGTTTTTTGGGTAATGTTCCGACCATAGGTATCATGGGCCAACGCCGTTTTCAGATACAGCGGGTCATCCACTTGGATATCCGCCACATAAACCGTGGTATTGTGCCGACGTAAGGTCGAAATCGTCAGGGTCATATGTTCATCGGTATAGCTGTTTTCGGTAAACGTCGGAACGATGGCGCTGCTTGAGGAAGACGATTCGCTTTCAGAAGAACTTTCGGAAGACGATGAAGAAGACACCGAAACGATGACTTCTCCCGAGGTACCCACGCGCTGGATGACAAAAGTATCAAGCAATACGGTGACGCTTGAAAGGGTCAATAATGTGGCGGCGATCATTGCCCAGGCAAAGGGTTTTTGTAGAAAATTTTTCATCAAGGGATACTCGCTTTTTTAGACTCCGGCTTTGGAGGTTTCTTTAGAAACCTTTTTGGGTCGGAAGATGAATGTTTTTTGGATGAAGTAGCTGCCGAGGAATAACAGGAAGTCGATGACTGCTTTGATCAGTGTGAGGTGCGCCGGCAACATCGCAAACAGCTTGACCAAAATCCAACTGAGAAGCATTTGGGTCACAAACAAAATACCATATTCCAAAGCCTTACGGGCACTTTCACCCTTGGACTTAAAGGTCCAGGTCTTGTTGAGAATGAAATTAAAGATGCCTGATAAGACGCGGGCGCTGACCGTGGAATAAAAGATACCTGAGGCCGAATCATCCCAAAAGGCCCATTGGAAGAGGGTAAATAAACCCAAGTCCAAAGCCGCGCTAAGAAGCGAGACCACCGCCATTTTCAAAAACCCCGAAAGAAGCGGGAAATAGATGCGGGCGGAATCTCTCCAAGCATGGAAATGGGAACCTTTGTTTTGGTCTTTATAGACCGTTTGAATGGCCACCGGGACAAACGGAACATCGGCTTTTGCCATGTCCGAAAGCATGTTCATTTCGTATTCGTAACGATCGCCGGGAATTTTCTCAGCAATGGTAAGTAATGAAAGCGGAATACCGCGAAGACCGGTTTGGGTATCCAAGACTTTGCGGTGACTGGTCAAAGCGAACACAAACGTGGTGATGCGGTTGCCCCATCGGCTTTTGAAAGGAACGTTTTTGTTTCTTAACGAACGGGTGCCCAAAACGAGTGAATTCGGATGACTTTCCATCGCATTGCCTACGGCAAGGATATCGTCAGGGATATGTTGACCGTCGCCATCGGCGGTAACCACACCCGATAAATCCGGGAAGGCACTCAAAGCATAGGCGATTCCTGTTTTTAAGGCCGCGCCTTTGCCGCGATTATGGTCATGGGCGATGTACGCTGCACCCGCTTTTTGAGCGTCAGCAAAAAAACAGGCCGTTTCCACCTTCGAGCCGTCATTGACCACCAAAATCGGCATGGTGGTTTTTTGACGTAACGAAACAATCAGCTCAACGAGAGCTTGATCCGGATTATACGAAGGGATGAGAATGACAAAGGGCATGTATGGACCTCTCTACTTTATCAACGAAGTAAGGCGTCTTATTCTTTGCTAAACTCATACAATTGTCAATCCTTGGCACCTTTGAGGTGCCTTTTGCTTTATGCTAAAGAAGAAGATGTACAATGGAAACGGAAGGTGTCTTTATGCAATATGCGTTAATCACCGGTGCCAACTCCGGACTCGGAAAAGCCGTTGCCGAAACCTTGCTCAAAGACGGTTTCTATGTTTTTGTCGCGGATATCCGCCACACCATTCCCTTCCCTCGTCCCAATTTTATTCCCATCACGATGGATGTTTCTTCCTCTGAGTCGGTCACACGGGCTTTCGTGCTCATTCAAGCCAAAACCAAAACGCTGGATCTGGTCGCCAACTTTGCCGGGATCGTGACTCTTGGATCACTGATCGAAAAAGATCCCGAAGAAATGGCCCGCATCATGAACATCGGCCTCATCGGAACGATGCGCGTGAACCGAGAAGCATTTCCGTTGGTGGAAAGAGCCCACGGCCGTTTCATCAACGTTTCGAGCGAATATGGTCTTCTTCCGGCGGTTCCGTTTCATAGTTTCTACACCGCGACCAAACACGCCGTCGAAGTCTATAGCGATGGCCTCCGAAAAGAACTTTTGCCGTTTGATGTCCGCGTTGTGTTAATCCGACCGGGAGCTTTTAAAACCGAAATGCAACAAGGTGTCCAAGCCCAATTCGATGGCCTGGTCAAAAACAGCCATCACTATGCCGAGGCGCTCAAAAAAATGGAACGTATGATGGTGGATGAATTAAAGCGCGCCAAAGACCCGATGTTGGTGGCCCATCTCGTCATGAAAATCATGAAAGCCAAACATCCTCATCGCGCTTACAACATCAACCACAGTTTTAAAATGAAGTTGATCCGTTGTCTCCCTTTGTGGCTGCAAGACCGCGTCTTCTCGATTTTTTACTAAAAGTAAAAGAGGTCTGAGAATCATTCTCTGAAAGGAACATTCCGGCCTCTTTTTTGTTGCTAGAAATAACGGGTAAAGATTTTTTGGTCTTCGAGCAATTCTTCCACCGAATGGATGCCTAGACGGGCCAGCATTTCGATGACATAAGGATTGTCCAAGGGCGTTTCATAAGGCGATTTTTTCGCGTATTCGATGACTTTTTGCTTGGCGACTTCGCGGTCGATCAAGGCTCTGGGTCCACCGACGCAGCCGCCTTTGCAACCCATGCCTTCGAGGAAGTTGGCATTGATTTGCCCTTTTTCCAAATCTTCGATGAGTTTCCGGCATTCGAGCACGCCATCGGCTTGAATGGCGCGGACTTGAATGGCTTTATCGGGACGGAGCCGTTTGAGGGTCATCTGCACTGCTTCGCTGACGCCTTTATTGACCGCGTAGATGCGACCTGCGGCGGATGAGTGCTCGCGGACGTCGGTCTTAAGGAAATCCGGATTGATTTTAGCGGTTTCCATGATGTCTTTGACTTCACGGAATGTTAACACGACGTCAATCGCGTCTTTGATATCTTCTTCTTTGGCTTCGACTTTTTTGGCCAAGCACGGTCCCACGAACACGGTAAACGCATTGGGCACCAAGTGTTTGATGGTTCTTCCCGTGGCCACCATCGGAGAAACCGACTTCGGCACGTGAACGAGCAATTCCGGGTGGGCTTTGCGAATCATCGAAATCCACGTCGGGCAGCAGCACGAGGTCAACATATAGTCGTTTTCGTGAACGATCATGCGGTCGAATTCAAGGGCTTCTTTCAAGGTCAGGATATCGGCGAACAAAGAGACTTCCACCATGCCTTGGAAACCAAGTTGTTTGAAGGCAGAACGAAGTTGCGCATCGGTAACAAGATCGAATTGGCTTAAAAATGCCGGGGCGATGCACGCATACACGGGACGGTCGCCTTGACGGATTGCGGCAAGGACCGCCATCACGTCTTTGGACGCCAAAAGTTTATTCATATTGTCCGCACCCAAACATTCTTCGCATTTTTCTTTGGGCAAATGGGGGACAAGTTTTCCATTTTCGTCTTGGGTTAAATGGTTGAAAAAGCAATCCGCGAAGCTTTTTCCGCTTTCACGGCAGAAATGATTAAAGGTCTTCCACCGTTCGGGTTTGGACTCGGGATTGAAAACGCAATCCAGGTGATAAGGGTCGTAACCAAGGGCATCCAAAACGCTATCGGGCTTCTTCGAAGTCGAAGCCTCCATCACGCGTTTATACAGTTCATCGAAGGTCAGCATAAGGAAATCCTCCCGTATTCATTATCGTCTTTTTTAAAAAAGAGGTCTATTTCGGCGATGGTTTTCCATCACACGACGGTTATTATAACGCGACCCGCCATGAATGTCTTTCAAAATCATAAAAACATCATTTCAAAGAAATGACAGAGGACAAAAAAAGGCGGGAAATCCGCCTTTAGGGTTTCGGAGTCCACTCCTTTATGGAATTACTCATCTCTTCGTCGGACAAATAGCCGTGTTCATGAAGACGATGGAACATAGCTAATTTGACTTCAGGGCTTTCCGAGGACTTTTCGATTTTTTCGGCTTCCAAACGTTTCTTATAGAACGCTCGAAACCCATAAAGTTGTAAGAGATACCCTGCCGCCAAAACGATATACCCAAGCCATACCGTCCCCAAAGGATTGGAATAAGAAAACAAGACGATTTGGCCGAAAGCACAGATACCGATTGCAATTCCGTCCACTTCAGTGACAAACCCTCTTTTTCGAAAAAAACGCGGCATCGGATAACAAGAATACACGAGCGAAAAAATCATTAAGACGATCAAAGATGCCGAAAACACCATGAGGCCGTTGATGATTTTTCCAAGTTGTTCTTCCAAAGGAAGCGAAAGGTTGGCCATCAAGATAAATGTTTGGAAAAAAAGTGCCACAAAATATAAAAGCATCAACGATTGTCCGATCACAATCAGAATCCGAAACGTGTTTTTCTTCATGGTTTTTCCCTTTATTTGAACTCATTCTATGTTTTTCCAAAGGAAAAAGCAAACAGTGAAAAGAAAGTAATAAAAACGAAAGATTATTTGGCCTTTTTGTCTTCTTTTTTGAGATTCTTATGAGCGCCCTGCGCAGCAAGTTTCCCCGTTAACACCGAAACCGGAAGCCCGGAAGGGGAAAAACTCCATTGGCCGGCTTGAAAAAGATGAGGAAAAATCGTCTCCACCGAATGGAGGATTTTCGGAAAGCGATGTTCGACCGGAATCATTGGGCCGAATGCCCATCCGGTAATGGCACCGTCGCTACTTCCCACCACACGCGCAATCGTCATTGGGGTAGAGGAAAACTTGGAAGTGACTTCAATATCTTTGAAAAGCGTTTGCTGCATAATCTCGGCAATGCTTTTTTCTGCGAAGAGTTTGAATTCTTCATACCACCCGACTTCTTGTAAAGCACGGGTCAACCGGTAATCAAAAAGCGTGCTGACGATCAAACCCATCTGACCTTCGGGGGCCAGACTTGCATCGCGCATCGCCGGAAGTGAAATTTCGAAGGTCGTTAATTTGAAAAACTGTTTGATCCAGGCAAAGACCGTTTCTTTATCGTTATGTTTAAACATGCCCTTCTCGTCCAAAATTGAGTTCAAATCCATCGTTCTTAAACCGACTTCTTGGGGCGTAAAGAAACAGTGCGCTCCGGTGATGTCTTTAAACGATTCTGCCCCATGCGGAGACGTCATATACACCGTGAGAATGGAATCTCCGCCGCGATGGGCCATAATCGCCGGTTTGAGTTTTAAGAATTTCTTTTGTTGGGCTTTGTCTTTGAGCACCACCGTACCTAAAGCGTTATAAAGACGTTTGAGGTCGGCCGCCCAAACGAGTTCGCGATAACCAAAAGTCTCGCCATTACGGGTGGTGACTTCGCGGTCGGTCATATTGATCTTGACGACTTCGCTTTCCAAACGGATTTCCCCGCCATGTTCGCTGATATACCGCGACAGTTTTTGAGGAATGACGCCGGTTCCGCCCAAAGGATAATGGTAATCCTTGTAGAGATGGAAATAACTTAAGGCAAAAAACGCCGGGGTATCTTTGAAGAAGTGTTGCGTCATCACATCGATTAACGCTTGGTTTTTGGTAAACCGGGCCAAATGTTGGTTAATCGGAAGTTTCATCTTCATCGCTTTTTTGATGCTCTTTTGATAACGGAATAGCCAAGGCAAAACGGTTTTTTGAAAATAGGTTTTGTTTGTTTTATAGTCCAAGAAAATCGGATTATCGATCCCGTAGATAACATCCATATAACGGATGGCGCGGTCCATATCTTTAAGAATTTTATCAATGGCTTGGACATCTTTAGGAAAATGCCGTTTCAACAGATCGCCATATTTGACAAGATCGTTATGGCCATCCAAAGGGATGAAATCATCGCCGACGCCCAAAAGCACCGGGCTTTGGACAAAGTCGATCGTGATTCCAAGTTCTTTAAGCATCGGAAAAACAATGCCTGAATTTTCAATCGCCCGTATGCCTCCGTCAAAGGTAAAACCTTCATAACGGAAGGAATTGACGAGACCTCCGAGGGAGTGGCCTTGTTCAAGCAAGAGGACTTTGCGTCCGTATTGCGAAGCGTAAGCGGCGCTGGTTAATCCGGCGATACCGCCTCCGACCACCAGGATGTCATAACTACGCGTGGGTCGTGCCATGATCGTCCTCCTTCAAAAAGGACAAGATATCGGTGATGGCCACCGGTGTCCCGTTTTCGATTTTTTCGATGCACCGTTTTTCGAAATCTTCGCCCACCACATCGTTGTTTTGGGCCAAATACTCTTTCAAACACTGCTTGGCACCGACAAAATTGCCTACGGCAACGCGGCGGTTGATGCCTCGGATATCAAGACGCGTCATCGCCATACAGGTCGGATGTTCGCAGTCTCGGCATCTCCGGGCTTTCAGCATGATTTTCTTTTCAAGAGAAGAAGCATCGCTATAAAGATCTTTCATTAAGAAAGGCGGTGCGACGATGCGGACATAGTTCTTTCTGTCGGCTTGATAGACAAACGGCTCCATGCCGCGGTCTTTCAAAATCGCATTGGCCGCGGAAATGCCGCTGACGGTCACCGTTGGTGTTCCCGTTCCCATAACCGTCGATTCTCCCGCACAGTACAAATGGGCAATATCGGTTCGGATATGTTGCCGTTTCAACATATGTTGGCCAATCATTTGTTTAGGTCCGGCCACCGCTCCCCCGTTTTTATGCAAATAACGTTCAATAGTCACGGGTGTGGCGAGTTCGGCAAACTTGACGTGACTTTTAAATCCCGGAAAGCGTTTTTCAAGAACGCCCAATAAGCGTTCCTTTTCGGCTTCTTTTTGCTCCAGATAGACTTTTTTATCCGTGGTATTCCACTTCACGAAACTTGGACCGATGGCGGTCACGGTATGGTATCCGGGGGCGCAGAGTGTCTTATCATCGATGGATAAAATATAGGCGGTGACTTCGCTGTCATCGATACGGTCGGGTGAACCCACCAACATTTCGATCGGTAAGGTGTCTTCGGGAATGACTTTTTTGTCCACGAGGGTGTAAAGCACACCGCTGGGATAGGTCGGCACGAGTCGATTGACCCACGCCAGTTTTTTCTTCTTGACCGCTTCTTTGGGCAGTAAGCGTTGATACAAATTCCAAACGGTTCCGGTAAAAATCACATCGTCGGCTTCAATTAGTTTTCCTTGATCCAAATAGACGCCTTTGGCGACCCCGTCTTTAACCACGATCTGAGAAACCGTGGCGCCATAGAAAAAGGTGCCTCCGTGTTCTTCGATGCTTTTTTCCATTTTTCCGGGAAGCATCTGTGTCGATCCGGCAGGATAATACGAGCCGCCGAAGTGATTATCGACGAACATCACCGCCGCCAAAACTGCCGGTGTTTCTTTCGTCGTCGTGTAGCAATAGGTTGAGGTCAATTTATCGAAGAATTGGAAAATGGCGGGATCTTTAAAATACCGTTTCAAGAGTTTTTCGGCGCTGATATTGAGTAAGCCCACAAAGCGAATAAAGGAAAGCGGGTGTTTTATCATTCCTTTGGCGGAGTTTTTCTTATCCAGTTCATCCGTGGACGAATAGGTAGGATTATCCATCATGATGTGACGGTACATCGTCCCCATCTCGCCATAGAACTTTTTCAAAGCTTTCTTTTCAGACGGGAAGATTTCTCCCAATTGTTCGACAAACCGGTCCATGTCGGGATAGAAAATGATGCGTTTTCCGTTGAAATTGACCGCGTAGAGCTCTTGATGGCGGATCATCGTGATTTCTTCTTCAAGACAATTGAATAAGAACCGGTGGGCGTTAAAACCGCGTTCTCCGAAACCATAAAGCATGGCGGAACCGATATCAAACTTGGTGCCTTCACGCACAAACGTCCCGCACGAACCGCCGGGATGGTAATTGCTTTCAACGACTGCGACTTTCAAACCTCTTTTGGCGAGTAAGGAGGCGCTCGCTAATCCGGATAAGCCGGCGCCGATCACAAGGACGTCGTAATGCATCATCATTTCCTCCGCAATTTAGTTTTTATCGAATGACTAATCCCGTTTCTGAATGCTGGCTAATAAACGCAGGACCCGTGGCCGGTTATAGCGTTGGGCCATCCAGCACGGAAGGTTGACCAACAGCGCATACACGAACAGAATGGGCCACGTATACCAAGGGGTGAATAGTATGAAACAAATGAAGGGAATGAAGCCAAGGATATGAGACAGTTCGGCCCGCTTGGATTCAATGATGAACTTTTCAAGTCCCGCGGGGCTGAAATCCTGAAGATGTTTCTTCTTATATGTTCCTCCGTCGGGAAGGTACTTTTTCCATCTTGAGATGCGGAAGACACGGTCGTAGAAGGTGCCGTTTTCCTCAAATTTCCGTAAACGGAACATACGGTGATCTTTCGCATACCAAGCATCCGGAACAGCCAAGGCAATCAATGCACCGGAAAGTTGAAAAACCAAGCACCCGAGGGTGATGGCAATCAAAAGATAGAATCCTTCCAAGTTCACTAAGGGCATACTACTTTTCCATCCACACTTTGCGGTCTTTCCAGACGACCTTGCGTTTAAAGATTTTTTTGAAGAGGGACACAAAGAAAAGGAGATAGAAATGAAGCGTCATCAACGGATAAATGAAAACCGTCCAGAAACGGTAATGACCGATGCGTCGGGCTTCAATCCAAACCGAGAATCCGTAGATGAGATACACCGCACCGAAAATATAGGCAAACGTCCATTTTCCTTGAAAGAGAGCAATGCCTAAGTTTCCAATGGCGCCTAAACCGGTACCGGTCCATAAGACCAAACCGAGAAGCACCCAAAACGGCGTCGCCGCGGCGCCCGTGGCAAAGTTTTTGACCCAACCCTGCCAAAGCGACCGGTAACCGTCGGGATACATACGGAACGAAATGTCGTCTTTTTTGCCTAAATAAATCGAAAACGGAATATGCGCGTTACGTAGACTGATGCCGAGGGAAAGATCATCCACCAAAGCATTCTTAACGCCGCGATGGCCTTGAATCGTATCATAGGTGGTCTTGGGAATGAGAATGATAGGACCGAAAAGCCCCACTTTTTTGCCCCGAATTAAAGGGGTCACACCATCGGCGCATACTTCAACTAAATTGAAAAACAAGGAAAACCTTTCATATCCTTTTTTCATCGTATGATACGGTTGTACCGTGACGACTTCACCTTTTTCCAAATGCGCGGTCACCAGTTTGGCAAGGGCGTGTTTTTCAAGGCGCACATCGGCATCGATGAAAAGCAATAAATCCCCATGGGCGTTTTCGCTGCCGATATGGCAAGCCCACGTTTTTCCCATCCATCCGGTGGGTTTTTCGATGACGCTTAAAACGGTCGCTCCGGCTTCTAAAGCTAAAGCATGTGTTTTATCGCTGGATTGGTCATCGACGACGATGATTTCCAAAGGTTTAAATGTTTGGTTTTGTAAATCATGCACAAGCGAGGCAATGTTACGTTCCTCGTTACGAGCGGGAATGATCACGGATACCTTGATGATTTTTTCGGGAATCTTGGGCTTGGGTAAGCGTGGGTGACGGAAGAATAAGAAAAAGCCCAGGAGTAATCCGGTAAGGGTTAAGGCTAGTTCAATCCACATGTCTTTCACTCTCCCGATTGAAGGGCTTTTGTTTTACTTATAAACAAAGCACAGTAAAGTACTTTAAATTATAACGGTTCTCCGCATTTTTGGCAGAAACGTGCATTTTGGTCGTTGTTAGCGGAACATTTCGGGCAAACTTTGGCTAACGGCTTTCCGCAATTATCGCAGAAGACGGCACCCGGATGAGCAACTTCGCCGCAAGCATCGCATTTGACAGGTTGGCTTTCGCCTTTGACTTCTCTAACCACGGCACCCGCCATACGGGCGACGCTTTCGGAAGTGTTATCGACCATATAGTTGGTCACATCTTTGGCGACCGGTGCGGTTTGGCTGGCGCTGTAACGGGCCATTGCTCCCATATAACCGAGACTGGTAAAAACACCGCCGACAAATAAAACAGGAATACCGATAAAGCCTAAAAAGAACGTGCCCAAACCTCCGGAAATAAGGCTCAGAAACGAGATGACCAATAAAATACCTCCGACCCCTAATAAAATCGGACCGAGGATCCGGAAAACTTTGCGAGCTTTTGAATTTTCATTCAAATTGTAACGATTCATGACACATACCTTCTTTCAAAATAATCCTATTACATTTTTCAAAAAAATCTACATTATTTTTTTATATTTTTGGCGTCGGTCTTTGGGACATCCACCACACCGCATGTGATAGAGCCCGAAGGGGGCGGTAAATCATCGTCTGAAGGGATATTCCGGGCGCTCCGCCAAAGAAACGAACCGAGCCATAAAAACGGGAGTCCGCCAAAAGCCATCAGGTAGAACATGCTTTGGTCGAAAAAGAACGCCAAAAGGATGCCGCAAAGAAAGAGCGAAAGACCGATAAGGATGGAAAGGAAACTCGCCACAAAAAGAAGTTTTGTTTTTCGGGTGGCCAATAATCCGTTTTTCACCTTTTTCATGATAGGTCCTCCTTTTTATTTTATAATAGAAATCTTTTCAGTGGTATTTGATGAACCTTTCAAAGAGGGGTTATAATAAAATTAATCAAAAGGAGAACCCTGATGGCTTACCAAAAATTGCTTTTCAAAATCTTTGGAATCGGCGGCACCGTCGCTGTTTGGGCACCGACCACGCTGATGCTCATCTTCTCCCTTGTCGGCTTTATTTCCTCCGGCACGTTTCACATGGACTTTTTGCTCCCCGCCGAGCTCTTCTTGATTGAATTGGTGGGGATGTTGCTCTTGGTGTTTTCCGCTTGGAAGGAAGGCCATTATTTCTGCCCGCTGCTCGGACTATCGATTGGCTCCATTGCGTCGATGGCCACGATCGTCATCTTTGCCGAAGCCACCGGCATGGCCAACGGAACGGTCAACCCTCTGCCGTGGATGCTCGTCGTCTTCTACATTTTCACCGCGTTGATGTCGCTGGGTTTCATCGGCGTCGGCTTCTTCGGATTGAAGTTTACGCTTCATGTGTTTGGAAAAGCAAAATAAAAAGAAAACGGGATTTCGTCCCGTTTTTTTGTTGTTTATTTATAGGCCTTTATAGTAATCAAGATAGGGCTTCATCTTGGAAGCAATCTCATCAAACATGGTATCAATTCCCTTGGCGGGAAGATGACTCACGGAAGGATCTTGATGCAAGGCTTTTTTGGCATAGCTTAAATCCTTGTGATCAAACGCTTTAATTAATTCTTGATGCGTATGCACATGGTGAAGGGTGATGCTTAAAGGAAATTCCGGTAAGGGTCCCGCGAAAATGGGGTGTACGTAGTCGCGGCGGAACAGCGCGTTGGTTTCCACCACTTGACCTAAGGGAAGATTCGGGATTTGGCCGACGTTCGGCATATTGACGTTGGTGATTAATTCTTCCAAACCCAATAACGCTTTGAGTTGGGCGATGCCTTCTTCGCCCGAAGGTACGATTTTGACGTCTTCTTTGCCGGCAATAATATTCAACGCGGATTGATTGCCTTTTTGCATGTTTTCCTTACGAAAAGCAACGGAAGTCAGGAAGAATTTCCAGCTCGCTACCGTCTCGCGGTCTTTGAGGTACATATCTTGTGGCAAGAATTCCACTAAGTGCCGGTCTCCCGCCGCAGCAATCACGCCGGTTTTCAAGAAGAGATCCAATTTGACTTTTTCAGCGCTTTGGAACACGGTCAAACCAGAAGGATATTTGCCATCGTCTAAACCTTCTTTTTGATGGTTTAAAGCAAACTCGCGGTAGATGGGGAATAAGTCGACGTCTTTATACGAAGCCGTGGTAATCCAGGTGAAATGGTTGATTCCCAAAGGATTGATGTGAATGTCAAAATGATGGGCTTTGATCCCCGTTTTCTCTTCCAGGGCACGGGCCAGGATTTTCTGTGTTGAGAACACTTCGTGACAATTTCCGAACGCTTTGATTTTGGGGAACACGTGATACAGGATCTGAACGCACATCGTCATCGGGTTGGTAAAGTTAAAGACCCACGCCTCGGGACAATGTTTTTCAATCGCTTTGGCAAAGCCTTCATACATCGGCATCACGATTAAGGCACGGAATAGCCCGGAGACACCCGCGGTATCGCCAACGGGTTGTAAAATGCCCCACTTTTCAGGGATATGGACATAATCCGCCATTTGATCGAAGGTGGCGGGTAAAATCGAAATGAAAACAAAATCGGCGCCGGTGAGAGCTTCTTCGAGTGACGCACACACTTCGAAAGCCCATTGACCGACGGCTTTGGGATGTTTCATTAAGCGTTCGCCGATAAAGGCGTTATTTTTGGCCGCTTGCACATCGATATCGTAAAGCGCGATGGTTCCTCCGACCTCTTTTTCAAGGGCCAAGTCGCTCATCAAGTTACGGGCCCAGAGCCGCGAACCTCCGCCGATATAGGCAATACGAACTTTTTTGATCATGCTGACATCCTCGTTTCGTTCGCTTTTATTATACCGAGGAAGGGGTCACGAACTAAATGGACAAAAGAGAACAAAATATGGGCAAAAGGCGACAAAAGAAAAGCCGGTGACTAATCACCGGCGTTTTGGCGGAAGATTTCGCCCCGTTTGAGGGCTTCAAGCAAGATTTTGGCGCTGGTGAGGTTCGTCGCCAGCGGAATGCTTTGCACATCGCACAAACGAAGCAAAGCGGACACGTCGGGTTCATGCGGTTGGGCGGTCAATGGATCGCGTAAGAAGACCACTAAATCCAAGCCGTTGTCGGCGAGCATGGCACCAATCTGTTGGTCGCCCCCTAAAGGGCCGCTTTTAAGACAATGGATGGACAATCCGGTCGCTTGCATGACCAGTTTTCCGGTAGTCCCGGTGGCATAAAGCTGATGGGACGCTAAGACGTCTTTGTATTGAACCGCCAACATAATCATGTCGGGTTTCTTTTTATCGTGGGCAATTAAGGCAACGCGCATCGTGAATATCCTCATTTCGCCCTTTATTTTAGCATGGATGACTCCCGTAAAAGCAATGCATCGAAGCGTTTTCTTTACGGTAAAACCGCTTGCAGGAATTGAAGGGTACGGGGATGCTTCGGATGAAGGAAAAGTTCTTCGGGTGTGCCTTGTTCGACGATGAGTCCTTCATCCATGAACAAGACGCGGTCGGCGACTTCTTTGGCAAAGCCCATTTCATGGGTGACCACGACCATCGTCATCCCTTTGAGCGATAAGTCCTTGATGGCGTTGAGGACTTCCTTGACCATTTCCGGATCAAGCGCGCTGGTGGGCTCGTCAAAAAGCATGATATGCGGCTTCATGGCTAACGCCCGGGCAATCGCCACCCGTTGCTTTTGACCGCCGGATAACGAAGGCGGATAACTGTGGGCTTTTTCGGAAAGGCCCACCATGGCCAACAGGCGCATCGCGTCGCTTTCGCAGGCTTCTTTTTTCCACCCTCGGGCCACTTGAGGCGCCAAGGTCATATTGTCGAGCACATTTAAATGCGGAAACAAATTGAAGGATTGGAACACCATGCCCATATCGGAGCGTAACCCATCGAGTTCTTTTTCGCTGAGGGAGGTTTTTCCAAACAACGTTTTTCCGCGGTAAACAATACTGCCCGAGGTCGGTGTTTCCAAAAGATTGAGACAACGTAAAAGCGTGGACTTTCCTGATCCGGAGGGACCGATGACCACCAAGACCTCGCCTTGGGACACCGTCAGGTCGACGCCTTTAAGAACTTCTAAATTGCCAAACTTTTTTGTTAGGTTTGACACTTCAATGACGCAGTTCTCACTCATGGGCTTTCCACCTCTTTTCTAATTTACGTAAGATTTTCGAAAGCGAGAAGGTCACCGCAAAATAGAGCACCGCAGCAAAAATCAAGGCTTCGAAAATGCGGAAGGTCTGGCTCTTCATGATGTCCGCCACCCGCATCAAATCGCTGATGCCGATGATGGACACGATGGACGATTCTTTGACGATGGTAATGAATTCGTTGCCTAATGCCGGCAGCACGTTTTTCACGGCTTGGGGAATGATGACTTTCCGCATCGTTTGTCCATAGGACAATCCCAGCGAACGGAAAGCCTCCATTTGGCCTTTGTCGACCGCTTGGATACCCGAGCGGATGATCTCAGCGACATACGCCGAAGAGTTGATGGATAAGGCCAAAACGCCAGCTAAGAAAATGGGCATCGACACCCCGAACGCAATGGGTATGCCATAGGCAATGAGATAAAGTTGTAAAAGCGACGGGGTTCCGCGGATGATTTCGATGTAAGCACCCGCCGGAGCGGACAGCGTTTTTTTGGGTGATAACCGGGCCAACGACACCGGAAGCCCGAGGAACAATCCGAAAATGACCGTGACCAACGAGAACCCGATGGTTATCAAAAGGCCTTTAAAAAATAAAGGAATATAAGGAAGAAGACTGGAAAAATCAATATTCATGGTTAACTGGCGGCCGCGGCATCTTCGACGGCTTGTGTGTAAAGCTCATAGAGCGTTCCGTCGGAGGTTATTTGAGTGATGACGGTGTTGACGACATCCAAAAGCGCTTGTTGGCCATTCAGCGTGGCAAACGCATAGCCATCATCGTCAGGAAACGTTAAACCTTCAACGATCTTTAACGAGGGATTGGCACCTAAAATGGTGTTGGCCACCGGGAGTTCGACCAATAAACCATCGTTATTACCGGCTAAAATATCCAAAACAAGGGTCGATAAGTCGGCCAATGCTTTGACTGTTCCGCTTTCGCCCACCACATCGGATGCCATCCATTCTTGGACGGTTCCTAGTTGTGCCCCCAGCGTCTTGCCGGTCAAATCAGAAAGTTCATCAATCGTGGAAGTTTCCGAGACCACAAGGACGGTTTGGGCGGTGTAATAGGTGTTGGAGAAATCCACCACTTGATCGCGTTCTTCGGTGGATGAGAAAGCCGCGGCGATCAAATCGATTTCTTCGGCTTGAAGCGACCCGATCAAACCATCAAAATCCATGTTCTTGAAATGGACATCCACGGTCTTACCGGCTTGTGTCGACAATTCTTTGCCGATCAGTTTGGCAATTTCGATGTCTAAACCTTGTAATTCTTCTTCAAAACACATACCTAAGATTTTGGTTTTGCAACCGACGAATTCAAAGGGCGGATATTCCGCGTTGGTTCCGATGACGATGGAACCTTTTTCATAGATTTGGGTCAAATCTCCGCCACTGGCGGAAACCGTCCCCGACGAACACGAGGCGACGAGTGAAAAGGAAGCGAATAAGGCGAGAAACGAACTGACTTTGAGTGCGAGTTTCATAATGTCCTCCTATCTGACGTTGAACTCACGCTCTGAGGGAAATAAAAACGCCCTCAGACACATGTCTAAGGGCGCACAATGCGCGGTACCACCTTAGTTCACCATTGATTTGGTGCGCTCTTCCTTGCTAACGCGAAGTTTCACGGGTGACCCTAGTTGACTCAGGCCATCAGCTCGCAAAGGCGTTCGGTCCTTTTTTTCACCGCGCTTCCATCATCCGCGGCTCGCTATCGAAGAGTAGGACGTACTATCTCTGGTCGTTGCTTTATGGAAATCAGTATAAATCCGATTTTTGGGTTGTCAACAAACATTTTTTATGGAAGCGTTTAACGAAAAAATGAAGCAAAAAAAATCGGCCGGATACAACGGCCGATTCATAGAAGGGCAAATGATTGGCAATTATTCTCGGTAAAACCAAGAGTATATATCAACAGAAAGAAAGTGTTCATAAGTGCATGGGGGTTCATCAAGCGGACATGCGGTAACATAATGGTGGACTTGAACAACGTAGAAAAGGCCAATGTAGGTGTCGGTATTTCCCCCGTCGTCTGGGTATCTGATGGCAAAGACAGGAGGCTTCGAATAATGGGCAAGAATCACATCAGTTGAAAGCGTGGCACCCCAAAGAAAAGCCA
>CAZKHP010000002.1:0-37366 GCA_964552695.1 uncultured Staphylococcaceae bacterium
CTGGCGACGCCGACGGTATTGTCCAAAAGATTCATTTCTTCAAGGACTTCGGCGACGATTTTGTGGATGATGCCGTGGGTACAACCCGGGCAATAGTGGGTCTTTTTATCGGATAAACCTTTGGTTTTTTGATATTTGATCATAACCGCACCAACTTTCCGAAGTTCAAAATCGCTTGTTCGACTTCTGTGGGGTCGGGGACGTTACCGCCCGCACGGCCATAGAAAGCGACCGGGAATTTTCCGCGATTGGCAATCTCGACATCGTCGACCATTTGGCCAAGGCTCATTTCGACGACCAAAATACCTTTGCAGGTCGCAGGAATCTTGGCAAAAGCTTCTTTCGGGAAGGGCCAGACCGTTATCGGACGGATCATACCGACACGAATGCCTTTTTCGCCAAGGGTTTCGATGGCGCTACGGGCAATACGGGCCATGGATCCGTAAGCAACGATGACATAGTCCGGGTTTTCCATGTTGATCAGTTCGTAGCGAACTTCGTTTTTACGCACCAAATTATATTTGGCTTGTAAATCCAGATTGTGTTTTTCGAGATGATCGGGGTTGAGTGAAAGGCTGTTGATGACGTTTTGGCCGGTATGGTATTTTTTGCCCATGGCGGCCCAGGTTTTCGCAGGGATTTCTCTTTTCTTATAAGGAACATCCATATCCACCGATTCCATCATTTGACCGATGAGACCATCGATTAATATCATAACTGGATTCCGATAGATATCGGCGACGTCAAAGCCTTCTTTGATGTAGTGAATGGTTTCTTGAATCGACTCGGGAGCATAGACGATGAGGTGATAGTCGCCATTCCCGCCGCCGCGCGTGGCTTGATAATAGTCCGCTTGCGAAGGTTGAATGCCGCCTAAACCGGGTCCGCTTCGCATGACTGAAACAATCAAGCATGGAAGTTCGGAACCGCAGATATAACTTAGACCTTCTTGTTTGAGAGCAATACCCACGCTGGAAGAGGAAGTCATCGCCCGTTTTCCTGCACCGGCAGCGCCGTACACCATGTTGATGGCGGCGACTTCCGATTCGGCTTGGACGAAAACCTTTCCGGCTTCGGGAAGGTATTTGCTTAAATACTCAGGAACCTCGTTTTGAGGCGTGATAGGATAACCGAAATACGCATCGACCCCGGCTTGAACCGCGGCCAACGCAATGGCTTGGTTGCCTTTTAAAAGTTGTTTACTCATCGATGGATTCCACCTTGATGACGGAGTCTGGGCACATCATCGCGCAGAAGGTGCACCCGATGCATTTTTTGATATCGGTGACGCTCACCAAAGGATACCCCGCCTGGTTCATCCTAGAGGCGTCGAGTTGCAAAATTTTGACCGGACAAAAATGAACGCAGAGCCCGCAACCTTTGCAAGCCTCGTTATTGAAAGTCAGTCGATGTTCTTTCATGGACATCACCTACTTTTTAATATAATTGGAATGAATATTTTTGATTTGCTCAATGCGCTTTTTGGCAAATACTTTGGCGGCTTCTTGCGTAGAAATGTTTTCGGAATCGGCAATCTTGAAGATGTCTAACAGACGATCGTAAATCCGTTTGAGA
Organism: uncultured Staphylococcaceae bacterium; assembly: GCA_964552695.1. Taxonomy (GTDB): domain Bacteria; phylum Bacillota_I; class Bacilli_A; order RFN20; family CAG-826; genus CALMWE01. Next base: position 1,576 of record CAZKHP010000002.1, read on the forward strand.
TCGACTTCGACATTTTCCTTTTTGTAACCGATCAGTTCGTTGTAAACGTTAATCAAACCACCGGCGTTGATGACGAAATCCGGAGCATAGAGAATGCCCTTTTCGCGAAGCATCGGTCCATGGACTTCTTCGTCCAGTAACACGTTGTTGGCAATGCCGGCGACGATCGTGGCTTTCAGTTGCGGAATGGTTTGGCTGTTGAGAATGCCACCTAACGCACACGGGGCAAAGACGTCGACCGAGACACTATAGATTTCTTCAGGTTTCACGAAGATGACTTCAGGATGTTTTTTCTTCAATGCCGCGATGTGTTTTTCATTGATGTCGCAAGCATAGATTTTTTTAGCACCTTCCTCAAGCAAATAATCGATGAGGAACGTACCGGTCGCGCCAACGCCTTGAACGGCGTAGCTGTACTTACTGATTTCGGAGTCGTTGAACTTGTATTTCAATGCGGCTTTAATGCCATAGAAAGCACCTTTGGCCGTAAACGGAGAGGGGTTCCCCGATTTGCCTTCAAGACCGACGACATAATCCGTTTCCATATGCACAAAACTCATATCGGAAGTGGAGGTGTTGACGTCTTCGGCGGTGATGTAACGTCCGCCCATGCCTTGAATGTAACGTCCCAAAGCTCTAAAGAAGGCTTCGGCTTGTGCAGGTTCCGGGTGGTTGCCGATGACGACGGTCTTGCCGCCACCAAGGTTCAATCCGGCCGCTGCGGCCTTGTAAGTCATCCCACGAGATAAACGCAGACAATCAATCAACGCTGCTTCTTCTGACTCATAATTCCATACACGCGTACCACCCAATGCCGGGCCTAATGTCGTGTCATGGATCACCGTGATGCCGCGAAGTCCTGTCGCTTCATCATAAAAGTGCACGACCTGCTCATATTTGTGCTTGGCCATGTACTCGAAAACTTTGAAATCGCTCATTATTTTCTCCTTTATTTTTTTAACGCCAAAACCATTATACAATAAAAAAGCGCTTTCATCTATTTTTCTATGAAATAAATGAAAAGGCTCTTTAGAGCCTTGGAAGAATGTTAGGAGAGCTTGTTTTCATTTAAAGCGCGAATGAATGAAGACACAATATTTGGGTCAAGAAGCGACCCTGCGCACTTATTCATTTGTTGGATGGCTTCGTCTTGACTGCAGGGGACCGTTTTATCGATAGGATTCACGCATTTATCATAGAAATTTAAGACCGCGAGAACGCGTGCACGGAAGGGGATGCGGTCGCCCGAAAGGCCGCACGGATATCCTGTTCCGTCATAGCGTTCATGGTGGGACAAAACATCGAGAGCAACATCGGAATACACACCTGAGGCAGACAAAATTTGATAACCGATTTCGACGTGTTTCATGGAGACGTCATGCCCATTCACGGCTTCAATCCAGGACGGCTTCTCATCCATCGCCGCGATGCCGATTTTTCCGATTTCGGAAAGGCGCGCCAGTGTTTTCAAAGGCTTGATTTCAAGGTCGTTTAAACCTAGGTAGCGGGCAAACATGACCGCGAGTTCCGAAATCCGTTGAGCATGCTGTTCCTCTAAAGGATAAGAGGCAAAAAACCTCTTCTCAATCGTTAGAACTAAATAATTTTGACGTTTATGCAAGAAAACAAACTTGTCTTCATACATTTTCTTTTCGGCTTCAGCGATAATTTCTTGAATGTTTCCATCTTTGTTTTTGACTGCACAACCAAAGGCTACGGAAACGGCAAATTCACCCAACTTAAAGCAGCTGATATCAGCCTTGAAGTCATTTATCATTTTTTGAACGGATTCAATATTGGAATTGGCGATAAAAAAGAGAAACTCGTCGCCGCCGGTTCGGAAGAAAGCAAGTGAATCCTTGAAGATTCTATAAATTTTCTGGGTCACTTCGACGATGACGCGGTCACCGGTTTCATGGCCAAAACCATCGTTGATCAATTTTAAGTCGTTGATGTCGGCCATAACGACCACCAAAGGCCAATGAGAGGATGCATCGATTTCGGCAATTTTTTCGTTAAAGAAACGGCGGTTCAAAAAGCCTGTTAAGCCATCCCGGTAACTTTTTTCAAGAATCAGTTTTTCGTATTGTTTTTGTTCTGAAATGTCTTGAAAGAAAACGGTAGCGCCTATGATTTCATTCCGTTTGTTTTTTAAGGGCATGACTTTGCAGTCGTAAGTCAGATTATCGGGCAGTTCTTGCTCAAAGTGAACGTTGTCGCCCTTAAAGACTTTCTCAAAGAGAACGCCGATATCGCGGTTCAATATTCTGGAAATAGCTTCGATTTGTAAGGGATCATTGATATGGATTTCTTTTCTTAATTCATCTTTAATGGTTTGCGCGTGCGTGCTGTTAAAGGAAATATAACGTCCCTTGGTATCAATCGAGAAAATGTTGATGTTCGAGGCAACGTCGATACTGGCTTGGAGCATCAGTTCGGATTGCTCCAATTTTCGCAAGTTTTCGACTCTGTTTTTTTGGTACAAAAGCGGCAAACATGCAATTAATGAAAACAGAGGGAACAGGGCTAAAATCAAGGGGATGAGGAACCAAGCGTTTTGGAATAAATTCGGAGTGAAAAATGGGACAATATTAAAGAGTAGTATCACTGCATTGATAAGACCAAAAACATAAAATTCGAGCAAACGGTTTGGTTTGTTCTTTTTCCAAATAAAACGCCAAACCAATCCCAAGAGCGAGGAAGTTGCTATGCCAAGCGATCCGGGAACCATTCCGGAACCGCCCATAACGAAGATGCGGTACATAATTCCAATGACCGCGCTGATGGCAACGGAAATGGGGCTGAAGAAAAGACCGGCCGTGCTAAAAATGATGGAACGCGTATCCAAACGCAATTCGGTCACATCATCGAGGATGAACCCGTTAAACATAATGTAAACGGCAGCAGCCCCTAAAACGATTCCGGAAACAATGTCGAAAAGTTTTTTGTGAGATTTCAGTGTAATGTTTCCAGCGATATAAATGTAACAAATGGCAAAAAGAATGACGACGTTTTCAATGATTTTCAATAACAAGCCAGTCAACCATGGGACATTCGTCAACATAATTACCTCTCGCTGAATTCCCCATAATTTTATCATGGAAAAAAAACATTTTCAAAAATACATGAAAATGTTAGATAATAAGCGGCAAAAAAATTAATCGTGTTCGGATAGTTCTTGGAAAAGTGTTGAAATGATATTGCCGATCAAGGGTTCGGTTTCAAGCCCTTTACGTATAAAGTTCAATAATTCATCTTTGTGACCAATGACATAGCTGATGGATTTTAAAGCAATCCAAGGGATATCAAAAGCACGGCAGGCAAGCGCCACTCCTCCAAGCTCGGTATCAAAGGCATCGATGCCGTCGACATAGGCATAGTGGTGATTAATCAAGCTTTCAGCTTTTACTCGGTCGGTATAAAACTTGTTCGTCGACATGACGAATCCACGGGCCAAACTCTTATTGGTCATTTTTTTACCAATAGTTTCAATTTGCAAAAGATAATCATCTTCGGAAAGAAAGAATTGCGGCATGGCGGCAATTTGACCGTATTTAATGCCATTTCCCCAGGGGGTAAAATCCACACCTCCCAAGTACACACGGTCGGCCATATAAAGATCGCCTTGTTTGAGGTTCTCATCAAAGGCGTGAAGCGAGCCCACATTTAAAACAAAATAGGGGTGATACTTATCGATGCAAAGACCGGTGATCATCGCAGCCAAAGAATTCGATAATCCAGTGGTCGATACAGCAACCTGTTTTCCCGAATACTTTCCTAAAAAAACCTCGGTTTTGCCAGCGATTTTTTCGACATAGGAAATATCCATTTTGGTCCGGAAATAGAGAATATCATCATCTGTTGCGCCCAGAATCAGGATCATTAAAAGGACTTCCTTTCGAATCGATTTTTCTTGATGAAAATTACGTATTCATCGTTGGGTAGAGGCCTACTATAATAATAGCCTTGAATGGCATCACAAGCCAGTTGCTCTTTCAAGATCTGAACCTGCTTCTTGCTTTGAATACCTTCGGCGACCGCTTTCATTTCCAAAGCATGGGCCAATTTGATGATGGCTTTAACGACCTCGCGGGCCTTGGCATCCACTTCGATATCATCCAAGAAAGATTTATCGATTTTGATGGAGTTGACCGGCATGCGTTTGAGTGAGCTCATCGAGGAATAACCGGTTCCAAAGTCATCAATCGCCACTTGAATATTAAGCCCTTGAATTTGTTTCAGAATGGATAAGATGAAAAGGTTATCTTTTGCGGTTGCCGATTCGGTAATTTCCATTTCCAAAAGGAGCGGGTTTACTTTGTATTTGTCCAATGTGGCTTTCATAAAGTCGATCAAGTCAGTTTTGAAGATGGATTTCCGGGAAAGGTTAACCGAAATCGGAAGCAAACGTTCGCCCTTAGCTTTCCAGTTGGCGATATCCTGACACGCCATCTCAAAAACGTAACGGTCGATGGCGATGATCAGCTCTGATTGCTCGGCAAATGGGATGAAAGCGGCGGGAGAAAGAATTCCTTTCTTCGGGTGGCGCCAACGGATCAATGCTTCGGCCGAGAAGAAACGGTCAAGATTTAAATCGTACTTAGGCTGGTAGAAAAGTTCAAATTCGTGGTTTTTCATACCTTGGACGATTTCTTCGTAAAGCGGAAGGTCGTTGGTCCCGGCATTTTCAAGGGTTTGTTTATCATAAACGATGATGCCGCCGTGTTCGTTAAAGTTTCCGTAATCGCACGCCATGAGCGAACGACGGAGCATCTCTTCGGGACTCGTGTTCGGTTCGGTATGGAAATAGACGCCATAGGCAAAATCACGGCCGATTTGTAGACTATTTTTTTCCAAACACTTTTTAATGTCCTCTTTGATACGGTCCAAAATCGGGTTGATATCATCCTCGCGCGTATAGCGCACATAGAGTAAGAAATTTTCGTTAAAATCGTACCCGTAGAAGGAGTCGGGGATCTCGGCTAAGTTTTCTTCGACCACACCGAAGACCAGGGCGGGTACTTCGGAACCCATTTTGTAGCCTAATTGACTGATGGCGTCCTTTTTAATTTTATAGATTGAAAAGCTAACAACCGCGCCATGATTAATATCAAAATCGCGGATATTTGCAAGGTTTTCTAAAAACTGCGGTTCCGATTTTGCGTTTTTTAAGGTGGTGAATTTTTTCGGGTTAAAACGGACCGAGGTTGTCTTTTTGGCTCGTCCGATTTCGAGCGAAACCATGATGTAACTTGAAACCAGAAATAAACCTGTCAAAAGTGAAAAAACAAGTGCCCAAGAGGGACGGATGGCCCCATTAAAAAAGCCCACCAAGAAAAGCACGACATAACTGATCGTTAAGACACCCAAAAAGATCACAAACACGAGGTTGATTGTTTTGCGAAATTTGGGTTCTTCGAACAGCCTAGTCTTTTTTTGTTTGATCAAGGGGGGCAACCTCTTTCTTGGCTTCTTCTTCCATTTCCTTGCGAATGCGTTCCTTTTCCATTTCTTTGATAATGGAAAGTTTCTCTTGTTCTTTTATTTTAACAAACTCTTCATCGGATAACTCTTCTTCTGATAAAACTTTTTGGGCCGTTTCATTTTCTTCTGGCCGCATCTTGGCCGCCTTGACGAAATCCACGATTGAACTGGCAAAAACTGCTCCTAAAGGAATCAACACCAAAAACAGGGTGGTAATCGGGCTAGAGAAGAACTTTGAGAAAGCTCCCAAAGCGGCGCTCGAAGAGATGACTTTTCCCATGACAAATTCTTCGGGAACAAGATCGGAGTTGGCAAGCGTGCAACCTTGCGTTGGGCAGGTTTGGGCGTTTAAATTGTCCCCCAAACATTTGAAGGTCAAGGTGCCATCGCCATCATCGATAATTTCAATAATACGGTGAGTGATGATCAAGGAATCGTTGGTCCGGAAAAAGGTAATAATGTCGCCGTCTTTCGCTTCTGGAGTCGTAGAAGCCACAAGGGTATGCACGTCGACTTTTTTGACGATGACACCATTGCCGACCGGAAGTTCGGGCTCCATGGAATCGGTCAAAACGACAAAGGATTGATAACCTAAGAAGGAACTGACACCAAAATTGTTGCGGGCCGAAATGAATCCGGTAACTTGGACCACCAGTAACAATCCGACAAATGTTCCCAGAACCCAAGTGAGGATTTTCCCGAACAATGACTTCTTGGTTTTTACTTCTTTTTTCTCAACCTTTGTTTCCATGATTTGTTCCTTCTATTTTTTCGTGGTTATAGCGGCTTTTTTAATCTTCAAACGAGTAGCTTTGAGACGGGCTTGTTCTTCCGCAATACGTTTGGCAGCAGCAGCCTTGGCGGCTTTGCGTTCGGCCTCCAATAATTTCTTTTTCTTTTGTTCTTCTTGAAGCAAACGTTTCTTTTCCAAGAGAGCTTCTTTGGCAAGGCGTGCTTTCTCTTTCTCTCGTTCTTTTTTCTCCAAAGCTCTTTGAATGGCCCGTTCCTTTTTCTCCAAAGCAAGGGCGATTTGACGCTCTTTTTCTTTTTCCTTGCGAATTCTCGCCTTTTCTTTTTCAATCTCACGCTTTTTCTGACGTTGAAGTTGCGCTTCGGTCATTTTGCGTAAAGCGACCGGCTTGTTTCCCATACGATCCATGAAACGATCGTCGGCGATATCGCGGTCCAAAATGGGTTTGACGAAACGGGGCGAAATTTGATACTTCGAAGCCTTCTTGTCATCCAATTTGGCTTTTTCAGTTTTCAAGGTCAGATAGTTGCTCAGAATGAGCGTATAGATTTGGGTGAGGTATTCGTTATTGAAATCCATTTTTCTTTCTTTAACGGAATAGGTCACGCCTAAGGCGTCGTAACGACCGATGAAAAGCCAAAGCTGATACGCGGCACGATAGTCTGGGTTGCTGCGGATCATGTTGGTTTGAGAAATTTTACCAGAAACTGGAGGCGCTTTTTTTAAAGCTCTCATAAAAGGAGAGTTCACTAAGTATGTGACGCGTTGTCTTAATGTTTTTAAACGGGCAAGCAAGTCATCGTTAGCCGCCCTTTGTCCTTCATCGTCGCTGGGAACGACGAGTTTCATCTTGGTTTCAATCTCATATTTTGCTCCGCCGATGGGAACGATGGCCTTGAGGGTCATCATGTCGCTGTCGGTGGTGTCGCCGTGTTCGTCAATGTAGCGATAACGCATTTCCACGAACAATGCCAACTTACGAATCAAGGTCATTACGAAACGGTTTTCGTAAATGGCCAATTCTTCTTCGACGAAGGTACCTAAAATCTTGTCAGGAATGACATCACCTTTGGCGTTGATTTCTTTAACAAGTTCACTATGCTGGGAAAGGTGTTGAATGGCTTTTGAACCGGTTTTTTTGGCCAATTCGACAGGAACGACGCTGTATTCTTCGCGAATGAATTGGCGTGGGTTTTTAACAATCCGTTCCAACGGGTGCAGAGAGTGTTCGACTTCGGAAATGAATTCGGCATCGAATCGTTTGCTTTCTTTCCGCATGATGCCACCGATTTGGGTCTTGGGGGCAGCCTTTATTTCCTTCAACATGTGCGTAAAAGACTTATCACTCGACACAATCTTGTTGAGTCGTTTGTGATACTTCTTTTTCAGTTTGTCGACGGTCAATGCTTTGGTTGCCATAAAGTTCCTGATTAACTCATCTTAATGTATTTTTCGAGCACGGTGCGCGATTGTTTAAAAGCGCCCTTACCGAAGAGTTTATCCAATTCGTTGAGCAATTGGTTCATTTCGTCGTGCAAGAAGGCTAAGTTTAACGTCACGAATTTTTTCAAAATCTTGCTTGAGAAAATGTAATCCATGGCTTCAATGTCGGTTCCTCCGCAGGCGACGTAGGTCGGAACGAAGATTTTCATTTGTTTGATGATACGGTTACCAAACGCGATATTGAATTTTCCAACGATGAATGCGTCGAGTTTTGCGAACTTATTCAGCAAATCCTCGGACATCGGATAATTCGTTCTGGCTTCTTGGAAAAGCTTATCGAGGTATTGGAAAGGAAGAGGCATGGATTCGGTGAATGGGCAGTCGAAGGCAACGCCTTTTCCGGAGAATTCAAGCGACATGGCACGGTCGTAGACTTTATCGGTAATGGTGAACGTGGAGTCATCGTTGTTGGCGGTACCGATGAACCAAAGGTTTTGCGGAATCAGAAGTTTGCCTTCGTTCAAGTGCTTCGGGTCTCCCGCTTCGGGTTTGTTAGAAATTTCGATTTTCCATTCGGCCACGTTCGGCATTTCCATGATGGACAAGAATTCGGCAAAGTAATATTCGATACGCGCTAAGTTCATTTCATCGAGAATGATGAGGTTGTTGTCTTCGCGGTACGTAGCTTCATAAACAGCCTTCAAAAAGTCGGTTTCGTTGAATTTTTTAGAGAATTCGTTGTAATAACCGATCAGTTCGCTGCGGTCACGCCACGACGGTTGAACCGAACAAATCTTCGTATCGTTTTGGAAGAATTTGCCTAAAGCGTAAGGTAAAGAAGTTTTACCAGTACCGGAGATACCTTCGAGAATCAACAATTTCGAAGTTCCCATGCCGGCGAAGAAGGTACGAAGTGTTTTTTGATCGTAATACAGCTTCATTTGCGAAGCCGCAAAGTTGCGGAATTTGTTGACTAATTGATCCAGAGAAATATTGGCATCTGCTTCCAAAATCTCGACATGCGTGTTGTAGGTCGTGTATTTGAAATCGACGGCTGAAAGTTTGGGAAAGCGGGAATTGGTGAAGTTCGCTTCGGATTCAGGTTTAGGTTGCCCTGGCGGAATTCCTAACGAACCTACTTTCAAGTTGAGAATTTCGTTTTTCTCCATGACGGCAGTGTAGAGTTGATCATTTAATTCTTGAACTTGTTTGACCAATTTTTGCCGATCCAGACGGCCGTTGTTATAGGCGATGAACCGTTTGATGACAAAGTAAGCCAAATAGATTAGGCCGCCCAAAAGTGCTAACCAAAGCAAATTGAAAAGGACAAAGAAAAACCAGCCCCAGAATCCAAATCCATTGATATAGGCATTCAAAATATCGCTGTAATTTCGGAAATTACCGGGAACGGAGCTCCAGGGAATGCCGAAGGTTTCCTTAAAAAACAGACCGAGATCTTTAAAGAATGCCTCAAATAATTCGCGAATGTAACTGAAGAAATCTTGCATTCATTTGCCCTCACTTTTTCAGGGCTATGGGCTCGTTGGGTGCCCGATAGCGACCGGTTAATCGAAGCGATAATAAGAAGCTGGCGCGTTCTACGAAATCGTTATTGTCGCGGTCCCACCCTTCGGAATAGACCGTAACCACCATGCGTACCGGGGTGTTTTCGGGAAGATACGCAAGCGCGCTTCCGAGAAGTTCTTTGTCCGATAGTTCGGTTGTGGTTTTACTTGTTTCGCGTCCTAAGACAAGGCCGTTTTCGATGGAAGAATCCAAGTCGATGGGAAGAACGCTACCGTAGGTGGAAGCATTGAAGGTGGTCAAGGGTTCCGTGGCGGTTGCACGACCGTTTTCGGAATATACGATTTTGCTTGGATCATCCATTTCCCCGAAGAGAATCTCACGATAAGCATCGATTTCACCGTTGAAATCATAGAAGCCATCTCGGGCAAGGATGTCGAGGCGCCCGGCAAAGAGTGTAGTCGATGCCGTGTCGGTGTTGGGTTCCCAGATATTAAACCCAAAGGGGGAAAGGAAGCTCACACGCATGCTTTTGTGAACATTATTTAAAGCCTCTTCGTTTCCGGCAGGACTTTCAGCGTTCTTTGCACTGTCCGGAAGAAGGGTGGCACTATCATCGAGATAGAGATACATATCCATGTTCGACTTGAAATAAAATTCAAATTGGAAGAATCCGGAGTTCGCGATGTTGGAATCCGTGGTGTTGTTATACGTGGTAAATCCTTCGCGGAGTACTGGCCGTAAGGTGGGGTCGGATAAATCGGTGGATTCATTCAACCAACGGCTTTGGAACATCGAAGAAACAGGGCTTAAGGTGCTCTCGGGGTTAAAATAGCCGTAATCTACGAGATTTTCTTCACTCAATTCATCAAAGAATTGAATATCTCCGGCATTTCCGAGTTCGGGGTGATTTTCAGGGACGATCAGACCGATTTTTAAATCATCCGCTCCGCCATAAGTTACTTTGAACGTATCGAGGGTGACCGCATTGGCAGACGCAAACCAAGCAAAAGTTCCCGTGATTAACCCGCTTAAAGCGAGTAAACCGACGACGGAATTGATGATGAGGTTTCTTTTGTTGCGAAGTGCGTTCATCGGGAGGTCCTTTCTCTTATTTTTGGGAAACGAACTTTAAGTCGGCACCGAACGTGGCGGCGATGACCTGAGTGGTACATGCATGGTCCCAACCCTCGAGCCAAATGGTCATATTGATTTCCGCTACGCCCAGATCGTTGGTTGTGGCCAACGGAGTTCCAAGCGGGCTGTACTTTGATATGGGATTGTAGGTAGCGGTTTTGGGAATGGCATTGACCAGTGGAGAAGCCCACATAAAGCTTTGAGCTTCATAGAAATATTGGTTTTCTTTGTTCGGTTCAACATAGATTCCGCTGGGTGTGCCCCAATTGTCTTCGGTTAATTCGTTTTCGAATTCTCCATAGGCGATTTCGTAGTACTTTCCGGCAGCGTTCCAACTGGTGGTGTGATCGTAGATGCCGTTGCCATCGAAATCCATGCGTCCTCCGACGTCGATGGACCCGGCTTCTTTGGCGGCCGGAGCAATGATGTCGGTGATTTCATCGGTTTGAATGCCCATGCGCAGAGCTTGGGTGACGTTTTTGGATCCGATGAAGCGCATGCCATAATCGAAATAGATGTGATAGCCAGCAACTCCTTGAGTATCGTCGTTGGGATTGTCTTGGCTGACACGTGCCATCCGGAACAGAAGCGAGAAGCCAACATAATTGGAGCGGTTGGCGACCGTATCGATGGGGCGTAACCGTCCCCCGTTAACCGGGGATGAAACGGAGTGCTCGTAAAGCGTGATGTCGTCACCTTCCTGATAACTCCCGCTGGTCAAAGGAAGTACTGTATGATTCGCAGAGTATCCCTCGCGCGCGTATAAAAAATCGAACGTTTCGGGCTCAATCTCCGTATCCGTCCAATAAACATACCCTTCACCGGGTATGTTGTGCGTATCGGGCGTGAAATTATACCGATGCCGTTCTTCTTCGGTCAAAATATGGCTGACTCGGAAACCCATTTGGAGCGTATCGCCTTCGCCGCGTAAAGTGCCGCTGACGGTTGCGCCCGTGAGGTCTATGACCTCAAACCATGCAAAAGTCCCCGCGGTTACAGCCAGGGCGGAGATGATGAAAGAAGTCGCCATCAAGGCTATTTTGCTTTTATTTTGCATGATCAATAAAATCCTTTGAAAAAGAAATTAGGCTTCGCTGGTTTCGTCGAGAAGGGCAGAGATGACCATGCCGAAGAGCATGCTGGCTCCGACAGGAGGCAGGTAGGTGCAGTCGGGATCATCGCCTTCAAGCCAAATCACGATGGTGTAGCGGATAACGACATCCGGATCAAGATGCAGGTAATTGTAGTTCACGATATTGCTGGCAGATTCAAACACTTCCGCCCGGACACTGTTCTCAGGCTTTGAGGCGCTGCAGGTATAGGGAGGAACGCTTAAACCATTTCCGACACACTCGCCATTGATGCGCGTGTTATTGTCATCGTAAATTGCATAGTTCGTGGTTTTTGCAAAGGTGCGGTAATTGTGTGTGACTTCTTCACCCACGACATTTTCATAAAGACGCACACGGATGTATTCTTCGATAGGAACGGCACCCTCAATGATGTTTTCTCCCTGACTTAACGACAAGGTTGCCGAGAAGTCGACCGGAGCATTGCCTTGGTTCTTTAAAAAGAAGGTGTAGGCAAAATAGGTGGAATACATGAGGATGCCATCCTCATCATAAACATCTCCGTTATGCGATCCCAGACCATTGACATCGTCCAGGACTTCGTGCGCGGGTAAATAATCAACTGATTCCGCACGGGCAGCGTCGAGGTTTGAGGCCCGAAGCAAACTCGTTTTTTTGGTAAAGTTCGCGTCCGTCGATATGGTGAGTGACGCGCGGTTCTGTTCAAGCTCAACGGTGTACCGACCGATATTGGTCCCCAGGTAGGAGATTATGACGAAAGTAGCAATGGTTAATGCGCTTGCGGCGGAAACGATTGCTGCGATTTTTCGTCTTTTCCTTGTTTGGGCGTACTCAGTTGGGTAGATCATGTGTCTTTACCTTTCGTTTTTCAACCACGAAAAGGAAGTTGTTGAAAATGAAACTTTTGACAATGTGTGAATGCCCATTCGCCTGGCCGCCCCATTAAAGCGGCTCGGCGGGGAACCTTCACTAATTTCCCGAACGCAGTAGGCGTTTCGAGAAACCCCCTATTGAAATAAAAATAGATGCTAACCAATCATTGCCCGGAACTGGGAAGTACTACTCTCATTCCATTTTTGGCAACTGGCTACCATCTCTCGTTTGAGTTAGGCCCTATAGCTTTGCGTCGCTAAGTTTCCTTAGTTTTGCTATTGTCAACATCCATTATAGAGGTTTTTGCGTTTCTGTCAACATTCTCGCCTTTTACACATCGTCTTTTTTGCTAGAAAAAATTTAAGAAAAGCCCTCGATTCAATCAATTTTATTAATATAACTATCACCATTTTTTGAATTTTTGAAGAAATTTTCATACTCCAAAAAAATTTTTCGAAAAATGTTTTTGGCAAAGGAAGATTCTCACAGGTTAATTGAATATGGTACCGCCGACGATGAAAGTTTTTTCATAAGCATGGGTGGCTTTCACGGAAGCGTCATGCGAGCTCTTTGGAACGCGCGCGAAGGATTGCTTTTTATTCCGATCAATTATAGGCAATAAAAAAGCCTGTTCCAGCCTCATTAAAGGTCCAAACAGGCATTTTGTCGTATGGGTATATAAATAGTCTTATCGGAAGCGATAAACTACTTTTTGGCTTCTTTAGCCTTAGCTTCTTCCATTTCCTTGAGAATCTCTTCGCGGGCTTGTCTTTTGGCTTCAGCAATAAGTTCTTCGTTCGAAAGCGTCGACTTTTTTGCTTTGTTTTCGTTGTAGAGCGTTTTGATCAGCAAATAGATGTTGAGGAAGAAAAGCGTAATCAACGGAAGGACGATCAGGATGAACATCCAAGCCGGGTTAGCTTGCAGCCAGGAGATGAACTTCATGAAGGCGCCAGCTTCGGCAGGGATGATGTTGGTGGCGAACATGGCGAACAAGGAGACTGTAAGCAAGAAAACGATGACCACAATTTCAGCGACCACTAAAATGGTCGATAGCGACTTATTTTTTCCGGACAGTAATCCTTTACTCATTTTAATTCTCCTATATGAAAATATATCGCATACAATATAACTAAAAAAAACTAGGGTGTCAACTGGATAAGCCAGTGAAACCCTAGTAATTTTGTGGAAAATAGGCTATTTGACTAGATTACGCAGCGACACCGTAGATGTCAATGCTGAAATCGAAGACTCCGCCGAGGGCGCCGCCACCAGCAGTGACGTTTTCGCATTCGGGATCTTCGCCTTCAATCCAGGCGCGGATCGTGATGTCATCGGAGTAGTCGGGAGTGGCAGCGTCGGTACCATAGAGGGTAACGATCGGTTTGACGTGAGCGGCGGTGGCAAGAGCGGTCGTGGTGTAAGTGGTCAACGAACCGGCGTGGAAGTTGTCGGTATCATCGAAAGCAGCGGTTTGGGCGACCGAATCAAAACCAGAAACGGTTTTCCAAGTTTTGGCAGCATCAGCTTTAACATATTTGTATGCGGCATCGTCAGCATCCGGTGTCCAAATGAAGACTGGGACGTTGGCTTCGTCAAGAATCGCAATGCGGGCGCAGTTAACGGCCGCTTCATCTTGAGGATCATCCGCAGTGTGCGGGGTGATCGTGGTGGCTCCGCCAACATAGACGTTCATGTTGCCGGTAGCAACGGAACTTTGAGAAATCGTCAAGGTAAAGTCGACATAATATCCATCGGCAGCGCCAATACCCGAGGTAAGAAGGGTGGTCACGCTATCGGCCGTGGAAGAATCGGTATCAGCAGAGTTCCAAATGGGTTTGTAGAAGTTCGCACCATTACCGGAAATATCGGTAATTCTGTGAACGCCGGAAACGGAAATGTTTTGTTCGTCAGCGGATTGGTGGGCGACAGTGGTCAGTAAGCTGGATTTCCAAGCAACGGTCAAGTCAGATGAGCTCGAATAGACTTCGGCGGACGAATAGTTGATTTGAGCATTACGAACGGTTGTGAACCAAGCGAACGTGGAAGCCGAGGCGGCAGCAGCTGTCAGAACGAGCATGCCGGCGGCACTAATTAAAATCTTATTCTTCTTATTCATGAATAAAATCCTCCTCTGGATTACCCTTTCATTATTGAAGGGTTCATGCTGTCAAAGTTAATGGGACTTTGACATAATTAACGGGCAATTTCGCTAATTATTGCAATACTCGAGGGGGCGAGATTGTTAATAAGCAATTACATTATATATCGGTCTTTTAAAAAGTGCAAGTTTTTTGTTTTTTGTTAAAAAGCACTTATTTAATCGATACTTTTTCCAAATTTTGTTTTGAATTTTAGATTGTTTGGCTTATTTGATTGTCCACTATTTTCTTACAAATTTCATACAACCCATGGACTTTATTCTATACTTATACACACGTGTGCGAAAAAAGAAAAAGGATCCCGGAAGGATCCAAAAAAGTTTGTTAGACAAGTGTCCAAAGATTTAAGAGATATTGACTGACAACTCGGTGATTGAGAATGAGAGATTTTTATAGACATTGGATGTTCCTTCGACATCGGAAAAGTAATAATCATGACCGCTACTGGTATAAGAATAGGAATAATACGTTGATGGTGCATTGCTGAATTCGATCGTAAAAAAGAAAATGATTTTATCCGCTGGAACTTCATCAAAATCGAGAACATCTTGCGCGAGGGTAATGTTGGAAGGTCCGGATGCAGCTGTTTGATTGAAACGATCGGTTTGACTGGTCGATGTCACAAACGCATTGGCTCCGGTTGTAATGCTGCCGCTATTGCCATCGATCGCCGTGGAATAAACATTGATTGCCTGCGCGAGGTTAATCGGGGTATTGGTGGTTGCGTTGTAGAACGTCGTGGACGGAACCGCAACGTAGTCGGTGAGCCTTAAAAACACGGTTTTATCAATAGCAAAATCGCCGGTCACTTCCAAAGCATAGGTAAATCGAAGACTGGGGTATTGCGCATTGATGATGACGGTTTGAATGCCGTTCAGATAGGGATCTTCGCTGATTGGCAGGAATTGCGTATCGTAATTGTCGACCGTGACGATATCCGAAGGACTAAGAGCAACTTCTGGGCTTTGGTACCCATTGGGCGTTCCGTTGGAACCATAGTTCTTGGTGAAGTATTTGAGTTCGTAGGAAATATCGCCGGAGGCTTGAACGGTCATGGCGGTCACCCCGGCCTCCCGTTTAAACGAAAACCAGGCATAGGTCAAGTATAAAAAGGATGTCAAAGAAATCGCCGCCGACAACGTGGTGATCACCAAATTGATCTTCAGTTTTTTCGATGTCAATGCCATCGTTAGAATCCCGCCAAAACGGCCTGCTGATAATCCGTTGTATTAGTTAGAGGGAAGCTCGTTGAGTTCGTATAAAGACCGTGAACGTAAGTGTAAAGCGGATTGCTGCTGAGTTCGCGGTAAAACCGATAGACGGTTCCGGAGGTGTTTTGGTTGTAGTTGGAAACGTTGAGTTGGACTTTGACGTTGCTGGCTTCGTTCCACGCCACATACGTTCCACTGACAAAGTCAGTGCTGCGATTCGGGAGCGAATATAAATAGTCGATATTAGAGGTTTGCGAGGACACGTCGCCGTCTTTGGACGTGAAACGGATGTCCATGCGGATGATGTTCAATTCGAAAGCGTCCGCCGTAAAATTGTCATAATTGAAACGAACTGTGTCACTTGTATCATTGTCTGTTGCAACCGGCGTATTTTTCCCAACCCCGATGGCAATCAACGGAAAATAGTTTGAAGCGGACCAGAAACTGGAAGAAGTATTCACGGTAAAGGAGAGGGTTTCGCTGCGTAAAACGCCGCTGGTTGTTCCCGCACCTTGGGTTTTGACGACGGGATGCTGACTGGGATCGTAAATCAAAACGTTATCTTGATAGGAAGTTCCTAAGTTCGTCCAGTGATCATCGTAGACAAGGTCATATTTTGTGTTGTTGTTTTCAGAAAGGTTAGGATTGTAACGATTATAGAGAATTTGAAAGTTGTTGCTTGTCGAAGTGCTGTTGGCAATAAAATCCATCGTCACCGAGATTTCATACGTCGTTGAAGTTCGGGTAAACCGACGGACGGAAGAGTTGGTGGTATTCAGCCACAACCAAAGGCCATTTCGCATGGTAGCATCGCGTCCAAACCAGTCGTAGGTATACCAGAAAAGGAAGCGGTAACGCAGGTACTCTTCACGGGTTCCGACGCCCAAAGGGCTGGTAATCCGTTGAACATAATAGGTATCTGTTCCGCCACCGGGATTGGTGTAAGAGACATGGGTATTGGCTAAGTTAGGGTAGAACCGGGTCAAGGAGGCTTCGGTAGAGGTTAAACCATAGGCGGTTGTGGCAGAAATGGCGCGGTTGTATTGGGTGGTGTAGTTTACAATCGGGTTATTACCTTCATAAACTGAGTAAGAAGTTCCGTCGAGGCCGTTGGCCGGAATGATTTCGTTGAAATCCAACAAGGTTTGGTCCATGTTCGCGCCGGAATCATCCAAAGGGTTATCGGTGCGGGCGTATCCAATCAAGATACTATACGAACGGGCATTTCGGCCATTGACGGTTATTTTGCCATTGGATGTTCCGGAAGCATTGGCCCCATACATTCCCAAAAAGGAAGCCGAGCCGTCCAAGTGGCCGACAAACAAGCCGACATAAGTACCGTGGGGATACGTCGTATTATGAACGCATTTAAACCACCCGGGGTTGACCGTGGAGCTTCCGACTTCGACCGTGCCGTTGCCTTTAACGTTGATTTGCCAACGTTCCAAGGTGTACGAGATGATTTGATTGTTATAAAGGGCAAAAACCCGCGCAATTAATGAGACCGGATAGAGCGTTGTTGGTTTTGAGGTATTCGGTTGTCCACAAGTCCAAACTCCTGAACTCGATTCATAAAGAAGACTCGTATTGGTGCTTTGGTAGACGATGGTGTAACTGGCGTTGTCAGTTCCGGTGACTGTGGTTCTTGGCACAGTAAAGCGAGCCGGCGTAGCATTGGTAAACGTCAGGTTTCCGATATTGGTCCCTGCAGTGTTGAGTATGGAGTACATAGGGTGAGCACTGGGGGCCGAAACAGCAGTTCCCACGGTGTTTGCCGTAACGTTGACGGTCGGTGTTTGTAAAACGAGATTCCGAATGGATCCTCCCAAAGCGACATAGCCGAACATACCGATATCGTCAGTATTAGCCCCGTTAACCACAAGATTGGTTATTTTATAACCATATCCGTCAAACTGACTGTAGAACGGATAATCTTCATTGCCGATAGGAACCAACGCATCCCCCGAATAGGTGATATCGCTAGTCATGCGGAAATACGTCGAGCTGCTGAAAACACCTAGAACGTTGAGTTTCTGAAGGGTTCTTAAATCGCCCGAATTGCTGATGAGGAAAGGGGCCGTTGACGTTCCTGAACCGCCACTGGTAAACATACTGCTGATGTTGACGGTGTTCGCGTCAATCGGTAATTCATATTGGTTGGCGTTCAAATAGGCGGCATAGCTAAAAGCCGCTACCGAAACCGCGCCGGTTGCCAACGAGAGGATAAGAATTGCCGAATACAGCGTCGTTTTTTTCATGGCGTCTCCTTTCTATGCGTAAATGGGTGAGTTGGAATACGAAATGTTCAAGTTGAAATCGATACCGAAACGAAGTGGATAGCTTAAAAGCGTTGGATTAGCCCGAACGAAGGACTGGAATAAGGCTCCATCCATGCTTAATTCGATCATGAGGCTGGTTGCAAAAACAAAGTTCCCGGAAACTTTGGTCGCGAATTTGGGAATGAAGGATTGATTGGCCAACCCGGTTGTATTCGTCACGGGAGAACCGGAAAGATCACTGGCATCGAAAAGGGTAATACCACTGGTTCGTTGCCCGGAGGTTCTAAAGAAACTTGCCAGAGTTTTCGCTTCCAAAGCCGGAATTTGCGAAGGGAAAGCCGAAACCATCGGGCTTGAAGGACTATTGTCAACTGCCACATAACGGTAATTGAAAGGGTAAGCCGTTGAAAAATTGAGCTCGCTGGACGTTGCGGTGGGAATGGAGACATATTGCATATTGGCAGTCACATAACCATAACGGTCGGGTTGGATGAAACGAAGTTCGAGATAATAAGTCGGTAACCCCGGAACGTAATAAGCGTTTTCGTTGTAATAAGCTCGCGTCAAAAGGTAATCGGTTGCAAGAGCATTTGAAAAGTCAACATTCACTTGGCCGTTGGTCAGTGAGCTTTGGGTAACGTTCAATCGATCGGTTTGATCGACATAATAAGCTACTTCGGAAGTACTGGGAGTTTCGCCATAGCGCCGTTCATAAATGTGGGCTTCGATGGTTACTTCGGAATTTCCCGTTGAAAGAGCCACCATGTTGGTGACGGAGCGACTGTATTTGATCCACGCAAAAGTAGCGCTTGTTAATGCAAGTGCACTGGCCACAAGGGCAATGGTGGTTGTCATAATCAGTTTGCTTTGTGGTTTCATGGGACCTCTTCGGAAATAAAAAAGCAGCCGCTACCATTCACTTAGGCAACTGGCTACCTCTTAATCTTTGGAGGCCCTTTAGCTTTGCGTCGCTAGATTACTCTAGGTTTGCTATTTACTAACTTGATTATATAGATGCGATATAAAGTTGTCAAACAGTCTACTTGCCCCCGCCCACGAATTTCAGGAAGTCCGAAATAGACATTGGCTTGGCAAAATAGAAGCCTTGCACCATGCGAATATTGAGCCGTTTCACGATGTTCGCTTGATCTTCGGTTTCGATTCCTTCGATGATGATGTTGTTGTTCATTTCCCGGATTTTCGCGCGCAAATGGTCAAAGCTTAAGAAAGCCGAGCTGTCGCTTTCAATCCCGCGGACAAGGTCTCTCTCGAACTTTACACAGTTGAAAGGGAGCGAAGCGGCAATTTGGAAATCAAGCACTCGATCGGTATAGTTATCAAGACAGAAAACAATGTTATTTCCTTGCAAATCCTTCATGAATTTGCGAGTTTCGTTTTCTTTTTCGGCGACGGTTTTTTCTGAAATTTCAAGTTGCAAGAACCCTTTTGGAAACTTGTAACGAGAAACGATTTGTTTGACAGCTTCGCGGAATCCGGAATCGAGCACCGAATCGGTTGAGACGTTGACTGCAAGGCGTTCTACGCCATTTTGTCGGAATAGATCAAAACCGTAGTTTTTCCACATTTCCCCGACATTGTATAGAAGTGCCTTTTCGATATCGACAAGAAGATGGGCTTCACTGGCAGTTGCCAAAAATTCACTCGTTGAAATATATCCGCGGTTTGGATCATAAAGACGGGAAACGAGTTCTCCTCCGACGGGTTCGGTATTGTTGATGTTCATGATGGGGTTGATGTAAATTTCAAACTTCTGCTTTGTGACCGCTTCGCGGATCAGGTCAAGCACATAACCTTTCCGTTCGGCTTTACGTGTCTTTTTATTGTCTGCGACATACATCATGTCGTTGCCGGCTTTTTGGGTACTCTTAAAACCGGCCGTCAGCATGGCTTCAATTGCCGCAGCATCGCGGACATCGCCGGGGTATGCGGCAATCGTCATCCAGAAATGAGGACTCTTAGGATCATTTCCTCCGATTTCTCTTGCGGTCGCATAAATGGATTCAGCCATTGAGAAAGCGGCGGCGCGCGTTGCTTCAGGGAAAGAGACGAAAAGCGTATTTCCGCTATAGCGATAAATGAAGTCGCCAAAACTGGCGTTTTCAAGTTTTCGGCAGAGTAAGTTCAATGTTGCGGACATGACTTCATCGGGCTCGAAAGAGACCGTGGGAGGAACATTGCATAAAGAAATCGAGAATAGGTATCCGTTACGGTCATCGCTAACAGCATTTTGAACATCCAGCTCCAGGCGTCTTCGATTTTTAATCGAAAAGTCCATATCCAAATAGCGTGGTTCGGTTTCCGCTAACGCCGCTCTTAAGGGGCGAATGGAGATGGCGGTTTCGTGAGAGTTGGCGGAAAAATTCATCAAGGAACGTAAGAAAGGCAAAGGTGAAATCAAAGGCATCGGAATTTCTTTGGAACCCACTTTCAAGGGGCAATTCGGACAGATTGAATCACGGTTATGAAAAACCTTATAACAACGCTCGCCGAGTGTCTTTTGCGATTTATAGAAGGAAGCCAAGTTTGAAGAAAGATAGTTTAATGAAAAAGTGTTTTTGTCGATGACATAAACATAACGTTCATCCATTTTCAAAACATGCTCGAGCAGTTCATTCTTGCTTCGCTCGTAGTCAGAATGGACAACTTCCTTTATAAAGGTACCCAATAATGCACCGGCGAAATTCAAAATGGTTTGTTCACTCACGGTCAGAGAACGGTTTTTCTGGCTGGAGCAAAAGTAAACAAGGCCATAGG
Source organism: uncultured Staphylococcaceae bacterium (assembly GCA_964552695.1). Taxonomy (GTDB): domain Bacteria; phylum Bacillota_I; class Bacilli_A; order RFN20; family CAG-826; genus CALMWE01. Next base: position 22,306 of record CAZKHP010000002.1, read on the forward strand.
TTCGCTCTTTATTGCCGATGACTTGGAAATGGAATGTTTTGATATCGAGATTGGTCAAAATTTTCCCAAGGCTGATAGGATAGGAATCAACATCGGATCCATAAACTGCTCCGGAAGCATCTACGGCCGCAAAGATGGGTTGAAGGTCATCAAAAGTAATGCGTTTGAGTTTTTGGAAGGTCGGATGTTCATGGAGACGGCAATCTTCGAAGCCTACCCGAAATTCGTCTAGCGAAGCATCCAAAAGCAAGTAACCAGCATTATGAAAACCAAACTGACTGGAAATTTTGAGAAGGTTTTGCCGAATAAATTTGTCGAAACTATCTTTGTTTTGCACATTTTTGGCTTCGAGAATCAAAGCTTCGGCGTTGAGCAAAAACAAACGGCCGACGCTTTCGAAAGTTTCACGATGGGAAATATCACTTTGCCGAATTGCGGGAAGGTAAATGAAGTAGTCCTTACTTTTCTCAAGGGCGAAAAGCGCGTCTCTTTCAAGGTCACGCCGGGTTGTGTAAGGATAAATAGCGCCACCGATACGGATTTGAGCAACTTCCATTCCTTTTCGGTTCTTTTCAACTTTCGTCGGAACAAAGTGAATGTAGAAATTTTCGATTTTTGCCTTCAATAAACTTAAGGAATTGACTTTGGGTAAAAACAAGGCAATCGTGTTCGGAAGGTATTCACCGATGACCCCTTCTTCAAAATATTCGCGCAATCCTTTAACGAGTTCGCCCATAAAAGGCTGAATATCAGGGTTCAAAATCCGAATCAAAATAAACGCGGAACGATAGGACGCGTTGGCTTGTGAAAGGAAGAAGACGGCTTGATTATATTCGCCTTTGGATAGCAGTCCGCCGGCCTTGATTCTTTTTTCAACTTCTTCCGGAATCGGTTCGCCGCTGATCGTGGGTTCCAGTTTGCTGTAACGTTCCAAAAGTTCGTTAACGTCATTTTCCAAAACAGCGAGCTCTTCAATGTTCTTATTGCCATCTTTTGGTTTTTCGGCGAGCGTTAAGCCATAATAAAGTTTGGTGGAAATTCCCGCCAAACCCTTGTTAATGGCCGAGTTGATGGTCATCACATGGCGGTAAATCAAAAAACCAAAAAGTCCATTTAGAACCAATGTCAAGATGAGTAAGCCCACCAAAAGGAAAGCATTGTTAATTGTAAAATAGTTTATGACAATGGCGGCCGAAACCAAAACCACCGAAGAAATCATTCCGAGGATAAAGCTGGCGACAGTTTGGTCAAGGTCGTATTTAAGAGTTTTCATAGATTTTCTTTCTTTTTCTTTATTTATTATATTACATCGGTCTTGAACCAAAAGAAGAAACCTGCAAAATTTAGGCTTTTCCGCTTTTTTGCTCACGAACTCATAGATTTTCTACCATGGATGAAAGGTATGCGTGATAAAATACAATCATCATGGATAAGAATTTTGTTTGGGGCGCTGGCACTTCCGCCTACCAAATCGAGGGTGCTTTTAATGAAGACGGGCGTTCACCATCAATCTGGGACGTTTTTAGCCACACTCCCGGAAAAATCGAAAGGAAACACACGGGTGACGTGGCTTGCGATCACTACCATCGTTACAAAGGGGACGTAAAACTTTTGGCCGAACTCGGTGTGAAAGCCTATCGTTTTTCGATTTCCTGGAGTCGGGTCCTTCCTAATGGAATCGGAAACGTCAATCAAAAGGGATTAGCCTTTTATGACCGCCTTTTGGATGAACTCGAACGCTACGGTATTGAACCCTATGTCACGCTATATCACTGGGATTTGCCACAGATTTTGTTTGAGAAGGGTGGCTGGCTAAACCCAGAAATCCCAAGTTGGTTTGAATCTTTTGTCGACGTTGTGACCAAACATTTTGGCAAGCGTGTTAAAAACTATATCACCATTAACGAACCGCAAATTATCGTCGAAGTCGGGATGCATAGTCACGAACACGCTCCGGGCATTATCTATTCCACTCGGGAATGTTTGCAAGCCTCCCATCATATCCTTTTGGCACACGGTCTAGCGGTACGGAAAATTCGGCAGAATGTTCCGGGAGCGCTCATTGGTTTTGCCCCATGTTCCGACTCGGTCGTTCCGCCTCATAACGATCCCCACTCAATTGAAGAAGCACGTCGATTGTTTTTTCACCTAAGGAAAGACAATTTTCATGTTGTTACTTTGTTTTCTGACCCTGTCTTTTTGGGTGATTATCCGAAGGAATACTACGAGATGTATCAAGAGGTCCTGCCTAAAATGGGCAAGGATGACTTGAAGATCATTTCGACACCAATCGATTATTGCTATCAAAATGTTTATACCGGAGCGTACTGTGATCTTGATGTCTCTGGCAAAGGGTATATTAGGGATTTTCCCATTGGAAGCCCTCAATCCAATATCGTTTGGGAAGATGTCGTTCCTGAGACCACCTATTGGACCCCTAAGTTTCTTTACGAACGCTATCACAAACCGATTTTCATCGGTGAAAACGGCATGTGTTGCCATGATTCGATCTCAAAGGATGGCAAAGTTCATGATCCCAACCGCATCGATTACATGGATCGTTACCTGACTGAACTCAAGAAAGTTCAAGAGGACGGAATTCCGGTGGTCGGTTATTTCGCATGGTCATTATTAGATAATTTCGAATGGGCTTGGGGATACACCAAACGCTTCGGTATCGTTTACGTTGATTTCGGCACCCAAAAGCGCATCCCTAAAGACTCCTTTTACTTCTACCGCGATACAATTGCCACTCACGGAAAGAATCTTCGCTAAAATTTCACTCGATCAACAGGTACTTCAATAGTGTTTATAATTTAGATAGAGGTATCTATGGAAACAAAACTTGGATTAGTAAATCTTCCAAAACTTTCTGCCCGCCCAAAACAAACCAACAAGTATGATTATGGAAGTGTTTTGATTATTGGAGGAAGCGTAGGTTTTTTTGGTGCTCCCGCTTTAAGCGCTTTGGCCGCCTATCGAAGTGGCTCTGGACTCGTCACGGTTTTAGTCCAAAAAAAAGACTATCCTTTTTATCAAAACCTCAACCCTGAGGTTATGGTTCGTCCTTATGAAAACCTCCATGATTTGAACGAAGCACTCATTAAAAAAGACGCCGTCTTGTTTGGCCCAGGGCTTCGGGGTGATGATTCTCTTAACGAAGATGTTCTGTGGCTCCTTTTACAAAAAAATATCCCCCTCGTGATCGATGCTTCAGGTTTAACTACCTTAAAACGACTCCTCGATGAAGACCGAAAATTTGATGATGTCGTGGTGACTCCACATATAGGGGAAGCTAAAAGGCTGCTGGATACCGAAGAACCTCTCAAAGAGGTCGAACGGTTGACACAAAAAGGAATGACCGTCGTTTTAAAAGGAGCCGATGTCTGGATTGCCAATAAAAAAGAGCTATATTTAGCCGATCGAGGTAACCCCGGAATGGCAACTGCCGGATCGGGTGACGTGTTAGCAGGAATCATCGTCAGTTATTTGGGACAAAAAAAACTGCCGATCGAAGCCGCCCAACTTGGCGTCTACATACATCAATCGGCAGGGGGGTTGGCTAAAGACGAGGTTGGAGAAGAGAGCTTAATGGCTTCCGATATCATCCGATATCTCCCGAAAGCCATTCAAGAACTCAAAACGAAGCAATAATTCGAAGGCCGCGAGAGCGGCTTTTTTTATGAAACGCTCCGAATATAGGAGTTTAGTTCACGCGCGTTCAACTTTTCAATCTTGTATCCCGGGTATTCGTCAATGTGTTGTTCCGCATAAACGATGTCTTCATATTCGGATTGCCAGTTGGGGAGAGCGGATTGATACGCGGAATCATCAAACTCGGCTTGGGTCGTGGCCATGATGCCTTCGATCGTAAACTCAGTTGTGCTGTCATCATAATAGAAATCCATGTATCCCGCGAAACCGTTGGTCGTGATGTCATAGGATACTAAATAGGTGTCCTTGTAAGCTTCTTCGGTGTAGGAAATGAAATAAGCACTGGTAATGGAAAGCTCGGGCATAACGGTATCAAGCAAGAAGTATTGGTCAATACCCATTTTGGCTATTTTTGAACCCGTTCCGCATCCAACCAAACCGATAGCGCTGGCAGACAGTAGTGTCAAAGCACCGATACGTGAAAAAACCTTATTCATGAAAATCCTCTTTCTGCTTTTTAGCTACTTCAATTATACGAAAAAAGCCCAGCAAAAAGGCTTTAAAAAGAAGCGTTTAAGTAAAATGTGTTGATGGCAAAAGTGTTTATCGCCACGACACTTGTCGCAAATAAATACCATCGAAACAAAAAAGAAAGGAAATCGTTAGTTTTTACACGACTCCAAACCAACGCAATATCGGGAATAAAAAACACGCTTTCTGAAGTTCAAAGTCTTTTTGAGCCACAGACGGGTATTTGATATAATGTCAAAGGTACGCGGAGGTAATTCATGGAAAGCATTAAACCAGAAGAACTCGAGTTAAAAGTTTTTTCCCGTATCGGTTTGGATTGGTTTTTGGTCTGCGCCGAGAAAGAAGGAAAAATCAACGCCCTTACCGCCTCTTGGGGACAGATGGGGCAACTTTGGAATAAATGGGTTTTTACCATATATATCAGACCGCAAAGGTATACCAAAGAATTTATTGACCATTCCGAACGTTTTTCACTTTCTTTCTTCAACGGGAAACATGACGAAATGTCTTATATTGGAACTCATTCCGGGCGGGATGTGCCAACGAAAATTGAAAAAGTTGGGCTTCATCGGGAAGATATTGACGGCGTTCCCGCTTTCCAAGAAGCTAACTTGATTTTCATTTGCCGCAAACTGTATGTTCAACCCCTTCAAAAAGAGTGCTTCCTCGATCCGAAACTGGCGGATCGGAATTACCGTCAAGGCGATTTCTCGGTTGCATACATCGCTGAAATCGAAAAAATTTACCGTCGCTGAAAGGAACACCTATGAAACGCACATTGGCCCAAAAACTGGTTCACCGAAAAATCAAAAAACCGCCGTTTATTCTTTACAATTTGTTGGGCCGTGTCTGGCAACTCCTGTTCTTTAAAAAGCTGAATGTGTCCGTTGAGTATCGTCAGGACCCGCGGAAAACCAAGGGGCCTTATATCGTTGTATCAAACCACGCTTCCCGCCTTGACTATATTTACTCCGGGATTCCTTTGCTCCCACACACTTATAATTATGTTGCCGGGTATAACGAATTTTTCCGGTCTCATTTGCGCGGTATTTTCCACCTTTTGCAAATCATTCCGAAGAGAAATTTTACCGCCGATATCTATACCATAACCCAAATCAAACGCATCATTAAAAAAGGCGGACGAATTGTCATTTTTCCCGAAGGTATGAGTTCTATTTCCGGTTCCAATCAACCCTGTGCGTTAGGAACTGGAAAACTGCTGAAACACTTGGGTGTTCCAGTTTTTGTGATGAACATCAAAGGCGGATATCTGACCAGCACGAAGTATTGCTTGGATGAAAGACCCGGCCGAGTTGATGTGGTGGTTGATCGTCTTTTCACACCAGAAGAACTTACGGGTATGTCCGATGAAGCGATTCAAAAACGTGTTGACGAAGCCATTCATCACGACGATTACGCTTGGAACAAACAGGTTAAAGCGGCTTATGACGGCCATGGTTCATTGGCCAAAAATATGGGAGATTTGCTGTATTTATGTCCTCGTTGCGACAGTGAACATACGATGGTTGGAGAAGGCAATGGTCTCAAATGTTCGCATTGCGGAAATGGTGCTACGCTCAATGAATACTACGACTTGGTTCCGCTCGATGAGCAATGCGTGATCCCCGAGACGCCACGGGTTTGGTTTGACCTTCAACGCGAAAAAATAAAAAAAGAAATCTCGGCCCCCGGTTTCGAGATGCGCATGGAGGCAGACTTAGGCATGCTTCCCGAGTATCAACCATTAAAAGATCAAAAGACCTCCGAAATTGTAGGATCAGGTATGATCGTTCTTAATCACAACGGTTTTTCTTTTGAGGGCTTGCGGAAAGGTCAACCGTTTAGTTTCCATTTGATGCCCAGTGAAGTACCTACGTATGGGATGTGTACCGATGTAACCCGTTTTTACACATTTTTCGACGGAACATTCTATGAATTTTATCCAAAACGGAATATTGTCATGAAATGGTTTTTGGCCACCGAGGAAATTCATCGCCTCAGAGGTGGCAAATGGCAGGATTTTCCAAAAAAATAAAAATGTTTTGACAGTCGCAAAAAAAGATTAAATCCTTTTCTAAGGATTTTTTCCTTGTGTTCATCGGCATTTCTTGAAGGGCTACTGTGCGCACACGTTCTTTTGTCACTTGAAATCGCTTCCATTTTGTTATATCATATTAGGGAAATCGGTTTCCCCCATTCATGGAGTAACAAATGAATATAATCAACGAATTCAAGCTGGAGAATTATCAACAGGAACGCCCTTTTGCGAGTTTCCTTTCAGGAATTTCAGGAAAAAAGGGTATTCCGATGTGGTCTTTTTACGTTAATCGCGGTCAAGGAATGGCGTCTTTTGGTCTTCACGACAAAAACGGTGCCATCATGGAATTTTTCCCTGCCAACGCCATCTATCGCCATATTTCCCGAATCGGTTTTCGGACTTTTATCAAGATTAATGGGAAAGTAGAAGAATTTTTCGTAGAACATAACCCTGGGCAAACGATGGTGATCCGTCCCGATCAATTCTCGATCATCGAAGAAAATAAGAATATGGGTATCCGTGTCGCGATAACCTATTTTACCTTACCAAATGAATTTTTGGCCGGCCTCGTCCGTAAAGTAGAAGTGACGAATCTTTCCGACGAACCCAAAGACATCGAACTTGTGGATGGGCTAGCGCAGCTTTTGACCAGTGGCCTTGATTACGGCGGATACAAAGCCGTTTCCAACCTTCTCCAAAGCTGGATGGAAAGTGAAAACAATCCAGACTATATGTTTTTCACGCTTCGTGCTTCGACCGGTGACTCGGCGAAAGTCCAAGACACCGTGGACGGAAACTTCTATTTGACCGCTTCTAAAGAAAAAAAGGTTTACATCAGCGATTGCGGAGTTCTTTTTGGCGAAGATACATCGTTGGCGACGCCGCATGGTTTTGAAGCTCATGACGTCAAAGAACTGTCAAAGATGCCGCAAACGCATGTGAACCAAATACCCTGTGGTTTTACCGCGATGAGCGTTCATTTGAAAAAGCACTTGGTTTTCCACACCTTGATCGGTCACGCCAACAATCGTCAGGAAATCATCAAGCTTTTAGACACCCTCACTCCCGAATATTTTTCGAAAAAAGAAGAAGAAAACCGTTTGTTGCACGAACGTCTCTCACAACCGGTTCAAACCAAAACCGCCTATCCGATTTTGGATGCCTATTTCAAACAATGTTTCTTGGATAACGTGATTCGTGGCGGAGTGCCGATGATCGTCAACACGCTTGACGGCACCATCGGGTATCATATTTTCTCCCGTAAACACGGCGACCTTGAACGCGATTATAACTTTTTCAGCATTGAGCCGGCTTATTTCTCGCAAGGCAACGGAGCCTTCCGCGATGTTTTGCAAAATCGCCGCAACGACCTCTTCTTTGAGCCCCGTCTGGGTGATTTCAACCTGCGTCAATTCGGAAGTTTGATTCAGGCGGATGGCTACAATCCGTTAAGCGTCGAAGGCATTAAGTTTACCTACGCCGGCGACTTGTCCAAATATCCCGAAAACATAGTGGCCGTGCTGAAAGGCGAATTTACCCCGGGGACCCTTTACACCCAATTGGTGGCCGCCAAAATGGATGGCGAGAAAAAACTCGAGGAGATTTTGGCTCAGTCCCATTACGACATCAAAGCCTCCTTTGGAGAAGGCTATTGGGAAGACCATTTCACCTATCTTTTTGATTTAGTGGAAACCTATTTGGCGCTTTTCCCCGACAAAGAAGAAAAAATGCTGTTCACCGCAGACTACCCTTTCTTTGTTTCGCCGGTTTATGTTCTTCCCAGAAAAGAAAAATATGTTTTGAACGCGAACGGAAAAGTCCGGCAATATGACGCGGTCCATCACATCCCGAATGCTCCCGGAAGCGCTTGGCTTAAAGGCGCGGACAATCAAAAAATCCGTGTCGACCTTTTTGGAAAACTGTTGACGCTTGCTTTGAATAAATTCGCCCATTTGGATCCGGCCGGCATCGGGCTTTCCTACGAAGCCGAGAAACCGGGTTGGAACGACGCGATGAACGGTGTCCCCGGTCTTTGCGGTTCAGGCGTTTCCGAAACAATCGAACTCAAAAAGTTGGTCGATTTCCTGTTGGCCTCGGCGAATCGCTATCCCGAGAACGAAGTCCGTTTGCTGGATGCGACCTGCAAGTTTGCCAAAACCCTTAACGGAATCGATGAAAAAACCACGTTCAAAGCGTGGGATAAACGCATGGATGCCTTGGAAGCCTACCGCGAATCGTTGAAACTTCCTCAAAAAACTTGCTTAGGCACCTGTTCCGATAGCCTTTCGATACTAAAGAAAATGGATAAAGAATTATCGCTTGCCCTCAAACGCGCCAAAGAAGTCCGCGATATTTATCCAACCTATTTAACCTTTGAAGCGGACCACTATGAAACGTTGACTGAAAACGGCGAAATCAAAAAAGCAGCCAACGGGTTACCCTTGGTTCGCGTCACCTCCTTTACGATGAAACCGTTGCCTGCCTTCTTGGAAGCTCCGGCCCGTTATTTATCGAGCCTCAGCGATGTCAAGGAAGCCAAAGCGATGTATCAAACCATTCACACGCTTCCGCTTTACGACAAAGCCAACAAGTTCTATCAAACCAGCGAACCGCTCGATGCATGGACCAACGAAATCGGTCGGATCCGGGCATTTACTCCGGGATGGCTGGAACGTGAATCGAACTTCCTGCATATGACCTATAAATACATGTTGGGTCTGCTCAAAGCCGGCTTGTACGATGAATTCTTCAGTGAAATCAAAACCAATCTGACCTGCTTCATGGATCCCAAAATCTACGGCCGTTCGCCCCTCGAGAACTCGTCATTCATTGCCACGAGTTCCAACCCCGACCCGAAAAAACGCGGTCAAGGCTTCTACGCCCGTTTGAGCGGGTCAACCGCCGAAATCCTCTCCATGTGGAGGTTCATGTTCTTAGGTAAACATCCCTTTGTTTACCAAGACGGAAAGCTTCGTTTCCAACTGGAACCGGTCCTACCCAAAGAGATGTTCGTCGATGGGGTTGTGGAAAGCACCTTATTTGGTTCCATCAAGATCGTGCTTCATAATGAAGGCACAGTCGATACGTACGCCGAAGGCGTTCGCGTCGGGAAATATAGCGTGCAATCATTGTCTCAACAAGCGCAAGTCATTGTCGGTCACTGCATAGAGGGACCTTTAGCGCATGCCATTCGTAATGGTCAGGTCTCCGAAATCCATGCGTATATCGAAGGAGGATCGAAACCGAACGATTAAATCACTCAGGATGAACGCGGCCAGGGAACGCCGCCAAAATAGTGCCGAGTCGATCAAACATTCATTTCGAAAGGAGAAAAACAAATCGATATGAACAAACGTCTATTATCCGTCATGTTGTTAACGTTGATGGGCTTGACCGTCGCGTCATGCAGCCTCAACCCGTCCTCCAGTTCTGAAGGAAGCTCTTCAGAAGAATCATCCAGCCCCAGCTCTTCGGAAGTGGTGCTTACCGCGATTACCATCTCTGGCGCGGATGACATCGAACTCGATTTCCAAGCCGAATTCAACGCCCTCACCGGTGTTACCGCAATCGGCAACAACGATGTTGATTACACCAGCTCCATCATTCTTCAATCCACCTCCCAAGCGGTCAACTTGACCACCGGTGCCGTGGATACCACGTCCGTCGGCGTGCATGCGATCCGTTACACCGTCACCTCCGGAACGATCACCGCTCAAAAATGGCGGTATGTCACCGTCAAATCACCCGAAACTCCTGTTGGACAAATGCTCGTTAACCCCGACTTTGCCTTAGGAACCGCCGGATGGGATGATCCGTCAGTCGTCTACATCGCCGATGGCGCTGCCATGACGTTGTCGACCGAAAACGGAGCCCTGAAAGCCGAAGTCGTCTCGGGCGCCAACCCCTATACTCCGCGCTTTGGTCAAATGAACGTTCCCTTTGAAATTGATACGATTTACGAAATCAGTTTCGAAGCCAAATCGAGCGTTACCAAGATCATTAACCTCCAAGTCGGCGAATTGCTCTCCGGAGCTCCGTACTTCACCGATTTCAAACCGGGATTAACCGTCCACAAGACGATTACCACCGAATGGGCTACCTATTCCTATAAATTTACGCACACGCAAGACAACAAACGTGGTGGCGTCCTCTTCGAACTCGGCACCGTTGAATCGCAAGATATCGATGCCACGATGTGGTTTGATAATGTCGCCATCGAAGTTTCCACACCCGATGCCGATACGACTGCCCCGGCCTTTACCGGTGTTGTCGCCGACGTCAATGTCACGGTCGGATCCGAATACAATCCGATGAGTGGTGTCACCGCCTACGACGTCGTCGATGGCAACGTGACTGCCAACATCGTCGTGACGATCGCCAAGGATGGCACGCCGGTTGAAACCGTCGACACCTCCGTTGCTGGCGTTTACGTCGTGACCTACACGGTCGAAGACGAAGCCGGTAACATCGGCACTGCGACGACCAACGTCCACGTCGTCTCGATGCTCTTCAAAGAAGCCAACCTGATTTCCAACCCGTCCTTCAAGGATCCGTTCAATGAAACCACCCCTGAATGGTCGCTTTGGTACCAAAACTGGGGTGCTGCCCCAGTGGTTACCCCGACACTCGATAACGTCGCGGGAACCTATTCAATCGCGATGGTCGGCGGCGGTGACGCTGCTTGGGCCATCCAAGTCGTCCAAGACAATGTCTTAACCGTCGAAAGAGGCAAAACCTATCGCTTGTCCTTAGATGCCTTCTCCTCGGCTGCTCGTCCGATCAATATGGCCGTCGGTTACGCCTTTGGCGATAACCAATACGAACAATACGCCCGTCAAGATGCCATCATGCTCGACACCACGACCGGAACGTATGACTTCGTGTTCACCGTGACCAAACCCACGCACGCCGTCAAGTTGACCATTGAATTGGGCAACCAAGCCGGATTCGCGGACAGCACGGTCGTACTCGAAGAAGTCCGTTTACAAGAACATGATTCTGCTCCGATCATCAACGACGGAGGCTTCGAATCCACCGGTTGGAGAGGATTCTTCAACGACTGGATGGGAACCACTGGTTCTTATGGCATCGTCGATGGAGAATTCAAGATTGATGTCACCAACTATGTTAGAAATGCAAATCCTGGTGACGTTGAGTGGGGGTTACAACTCATTCAAGACGACAAGTCTTTAGGCGGCCCCACCGAAAACGGTGTTATCGCCTTGACTGCCGGAGCCACCTATACCATCGGTTTTGATGCTTACGCTTCCGAAGCCATGAACATTCACCCGTACATCATCTCCTCCAGCAACTGGGCCAACCTGGTTGCCGAAGGTCAACGCACTGTGGCCATCACGACCACAAAGACCCACTACGAAGTCACCGCGACTGCCGGATCAACCGTCTTCGGAAACGAAATTCTGAAGTTCCAATTCGGCGATGCTTGGGCTTCCTTCAGTGGCGAAACCAAATCCGTTATCTTTGATAACATTACCGTCAAAGATTCCACCAGCACTCCGTTGACCAGCGTTTATAACAGCGATATGGAAACCGTCTTAGGCGGTCACTCCTTCTTCTCGCCCAGCGCCAACAACACGATGAAACGTGGCGATGACGGCGCGGTCTTCAACATCGTCGACCTCGGCGGTGCTGCTTATGAACCTCACTATTACTACATCATCAGCGCGCTTGAAGCCGGAAAATACGCCGCTGTCCTCACGCTCTCTTCCACCGTCGCCCGCGACTTCCGTTTCAACATCATCCTGCCGGATTCGGGTTATGCTTCGATCCTCCCGGATACCAAGTATGACTTCCATCTCGATGCTGCTACCGAAACCACGCTCGTGATCGAATTCACTGTCGCCACGCCGCTCACCAACGTCAAAGTCGAACTCGACTTCGGTACGCTCGGTGATCCGCTTGTCTCTGCCGCCACGGTCGTTACGATGAAACAAATGCTCGTCTACCGTGACTACAATGCCGCCTAAACGGAGGTATTGTATGAAAAACAGAAACATTGCTTTATTAGCCGTTCTCAGCTTTGCCATCGTTGGATGTGGAGGCGACCCCTCCACATCCACCTCCAATTCAACAGGTACTTCCGGTTCGAGCAACTCCAGCTCGGGCCAAGTGCAAACCATTGAATTGACCTATGCCGACTGGGGAAACCAAGAATTCAATCAACGGATGATCGACAACTTCATGGAGAAATATCCGAACATTCACGTTTCCTTACGTCAAGACATCACCGGCAGCGGTGCGACCTTCACGGGGAACCTCGTCACGGCCGCTCAAGCCGGTCTTCTCCCGGACGTCTTTGCCACCGATAACGTGCCGACCGTCATCAACGCCGGTCTCACGCTGGACGTCGCCGATCTCTGGGACGCCGACCCCGATACCGAAATGGTCTACGACAACATCGCCCTGACCGGTGTCTATAACGGCAAACGCTATGCCGTTCCGAGCTTCCAATTCTTAAAAGGCATTATGCTCAACATGGATATCTTCGAAGAGGCCAACCTCTCGACCGTGGAAGGCAAATACCGCATCGATAACGATGGATATCCGGTCAAAGACTGGACATTCTCGGAATTCGTGGAAATCGCCAAAGCCATCAAGAATTTTGACTTAGACAACCCGGAAAACCTCGTTGTCGGGTTGGATACTTGGTACGGCACGCCCGACTTCCAACAAGTCTGGCCGATGATGAACAACGCCAGCGTCCAATACGATACGTGGGACGGGACGAGTTTCCATTACACCTCGGAAGACTGGATTTACGCCATGCAAGAAAAGGTCAAACTCCATCAATTAACCGATGGCACGACCACACGCTTCACGGCCGAAGATCTCGCCAACTACCCGATTCTCAGCGCTTACCTCATCCAAACCGGCGTGGCCGCGATGGATATCGAAGGTTCGTGGCAGTTCTGGGTCATCAACGACGTCAAGAAAAATCTCAATCAGGATATCGGTTTCTGGCCGTATCCCTCGGGATCGGAAGGCTTGTTCCCGCCGACCATTCTTGACTATCAATGTGTTTCCAGCCAAACCATGTACCCCGAAGAAGCCTACCTATTAGCCAAATGGATGACGTTCGGCCAAGATGGTTGGGATTCCCGTCTGGATCTTCTTGAAGAAGACAAGGCGGCTGCAATCGCTGCCGACGAACAACCCGCATACCTTGATCGTTTCCCTGTTGCCAATTACCCCGGCGTTTGGGATCGTGTCAATGGTTTAGTGGAAGGCATCGAAGGCATCGACTACATTTTCGACCGTATCGAATACTCGAAACCGGACCTTGATAAATGGTTACCGGGCTATAAAGATTTCTGGGCATGGGCTTATGACCCCGAAAACTCGTATAATTGGGATAACCTGGTTACTGCGGGTCCGACGGCTGTCAGCACCTACGCCGTGGAATGGCAAGCCAAAGCGAACGAACTTGTCACTGCCCAAATGGCGGCGCTTGGTTCTTAAAGGTTTGTCCGTTACTTCGTTTCGCAAACGTTCTTTAAAATCTTTCAACGCGGGTCGGCGAGAGGAATATCCCCTCGCCCCCGCTCTATGGGAGCGCGCACATGAAAAGAATATGGGCAAAAATCATCGCCTTTTTTAAAGCATTGAAACCTCGCGGTTACGTGCTTTTGATTGCCGCTATTGTTTTACCCACGATTGCCATCATTTCCGCGGTGTGGCCGACCACACTCAACGATTTTGTTTCCGGCGATGCCCTCAAAGACGACTATGACTACATTTCGTTGGAGTCCAAATACGGAGTCAAAACCTATTCCACCAAAATGAAGGAATACGCCGAAAGCGGCTATCCCGACAGCGGTGTCACCAGTGTCATTCCCGTCTCGTCGATGAGCGGAACTACCCTGAATAGTGCCGATGCGACCTACGGAAACACTGTTGCGGATTATGCCGACTATGTCGGACATCCCAGCGACGCCATGTTACTCGACGAGACCGCTTCGGTTTCGTTTACGCATACCGCCCATACTCCGGGACTTTATTATCTTGCCATCGACTATATCGAATTAACCGATGCCGTCGACAATACCAAAATTAGCCTCACGATCAACGGCGAGAGCCCGTTTTATGAAAGCCAAACCCTTATTCTTCCTTCCAGTTGGGCCTTCACAAGCCGAGACTTTGCGCTCGACCGTTATGGCAATGAAATCCAACCCAGTTCCGAAAAGGTGAATACTTGGAAGACCTGGAACGTCCAAGACGAACACGGCATGCACGCCGGCTTTTTCGGTTTTGAACTCAGCTTCGGCGATGTGATCCGGATCGATTCGGTCAACGGATCTTGCCTCATCGGCGAAATCCACTACATCACTCACGAAAACCTTCCCACTTATGATGAATATTTGACGCTTCACGGCGACGCTCCGGTGATTAAACAAAACCTTTTATATTCCGCGCGCAGCATGGATGAACGGAGCGATCCTTCTATCCGTTTACGGACCGAACAAGATCCTTCGGCGCTTTATTACGAAACCGATTATTTACGGCTCAATACCGTGTTTGGCGATTCTTGGCGGACCGGCGGGCAAACCATTTCGTACAATTTCTCCGTGGAAACGTCTGGTTATTATCATGTGTCGATGAAATACCGCCAATACATCATTCGCGATTTGCCGGTGTTCCGGAGCATCCTGATTGATGGCGAAATTCCTTTTGCCAACCTGGAAAACTACGCCTTCCCGTATACGACCTCGTTCCTCAATCGGACTTTGATGGATGAAAACGGTGAACCGTTGAAAATCTTCCTATCCTCCGGAGATCACGTCATCTCGTTCAAAGCGGTGGACTTCTCCTACCGTCAAG
>CAZKHP010000003.1:0-36607 GCA_964552695.1 uncultured Staphylococcaceae bacterium
TCGTCGCAGAACGGTCCCTTTTTTAAACTACGAGCCATTGTTTCATGCCCTCCTTAGCCTATTTGCCATTGCGCCGTCTCATGATGAGAGCGCCTGAGGCTTTCTTACGTGAACGAGTCTTAACACCGAGAGCGCGTTTGCCCCAGGGAGTCCGAGGAGCATCGCGGCCGACCGGGGCCTTACCTTCACCACCACCGTGCGGGTGATCGTTCGGGTTCATGGCCGATCCACGAACAGTCGGACGTTTGCCGTACCAACGGTTCTTACCGGCTTTGCCGAGGTTGATGAGGTTGAATTCTTCGTTACCGACGATACCGATGGTCGCACGGCAGGTGCCGAGGATCTTACGGACTTCACCGCTCATCAAGCGGACGATGACATATTTTCCTTCTTTACCAAGCACTTGCGCGCTCGCACCGGCGGCACGGCAGAGTTGACCGCCTTTGCCCGGAGTGAGTTCGATGTTGTGAACTAAGGTACCTTCAGGAATGTTGTTGAGGATCATGGCGTTGCCGGTGAGGATATCCACGGTTTCGCCGGAGACAATCTTCGAACCGACTTTCAAGTCTTTCGGAGCGAGGATGTAGCGTTTTTCGCCATCGGCGTAGTTGACTAAGCTGATGAACGCGTTGCGGCAGGGATCGTATTCAAGCGAGGCGATCGTTCCGACGATGCCGTCCTTGTTACGTTTGAAATCGATGACCCGATACTTACGTTTGTGTCCGCCACCGATATGACGGGTGGTGATCACGCCTTGGTTATTGCGGCCGCCGGATTTGGACAGGCTGACCAGCAAACTTTTTTCAGGAGTGCTCGTGGTGATTTCTTCAAACGTCGAGTTGGTCATATTGCGACGGCTTGGAGTCGTCGGTTTATAACTTCTGATTGACATGTTTTGTTCTCCTATAATGGATAAGCTTTTCGCTTATTCCTTGAATAAATCAAGGGCTTGGCCTTCCGCCAACGTCACGATAGCTTTCTTGAAGCCCGGGACACTTCCTTGATAACGGCCACCACGGCGAGTGTCTTTGGCACGCACGTTAATGATATTGACGTGAGCGACCTTGACACCGAAGACGGATTCGAACGCGAGCTTGACGGCATCGCGGTCGCAGCTTTCGGCCACTTCGACGGTGACTTTGTTTTGCTCTTGGATGAGCGCCATCGTCTTTTCGGTGATGATCGGACGGATGATGGAATCAAAATAACGGACGTTGCCCTTCTTGGCTTTTTCAGCTTTCGGGGCAGCTTTGACAGCGGCTTTCTTAGCCTTGGGAGCAGCGGCCTTCTTCGCTTTGGGGGCGACGGCTTTTTCTTCCTTGGCAACGACTTTCTTTTCAGTAGCCATTATTCGAGGGCCTCCTCAATCTTCTTGACGGCGTCTTTGGTGAACACGACGGTCTCATGGTTGAGCAGGTCGTAGACGCTGACATTGTCCTCGGCGACAAGCGTGAGCTTTTCGACGTTACGGGCACTGGCCTCTAACGCTTCGGAAGCATCCTTGACGACGAGCAACGTTTTGCCGCTGACGCCGATGGCTTTTAAGACCGCCACGACATCTTTGGTTTTGGGTTCTTTGACTTCGAGTTTGTCGAGCACAATGATTTGCTTGCTAGCGGCTTTCTGTGAAAGGGCACTGCGAAGAGCAAGGCGATGCGCTTCTTTGTTTTGGTCGAGTTTGAAGTTTTGCACGCCGGTCGGGCCGAAGACCTTACCACCGCCAACCCATAACGGGGAGCGGGTCGAGCCGGCACGGGCACGCCCGGTACCTTTTTGTCTCCACGGCTTTTTGCCACCGCCGGAAACTTCGTCTCTCTTTTTGGTCTTCGCCGTCGCTTGACGGCAGTTGGCTTGGTAAACTTGGACGGCATCGAACATTACTTGTTGGTTCGGTTCGATATTGAATACTTCACCGTGAAGTCTCGTGGTCGAGATCTTTTCGCCAAGTTGGTTCACAACGTTGACGCTGACGGTCTTGATTTTTTCTTCTGCCATTGAAGGTTCCTCCTACTTCGATTGCGCCGCGGCGTAATTCACGAGCGGTTTAATCTTTTGCGGTTGTCCGTGTTGGACTTTGATTGCGGAACGAATGGTCACGAGTGACTTGGTCGGTCCAGGAATCGCGCCTTTAACAAGCATGGCGTTCTTCTCTTTATCAACTCCGACGACGATCAAGTTGAGGATCGTGCGTTGGTAATTGCCGTGGTGACCGGCCATCTTCTTGCCCGGGTGAACGCGGTTGTTCGTACGTCCGTTGGTGGCCAACGAACCGATTTGCCGGTGATAACCCGAACCGTGAGCCTTAGGTCCGATCTTATAGTGCCAACGTTTGATCGGGCCACTATAACCTTTGCCTTTGGTCGTGCCGGTGACATCGATCATGTCTCCGACTTGGAATAAGTCGACGGTGATGAGATCGCCGACGGCGTATTTCTTCATTTCGTCACCCTTGAGTTCAGCGAGTTCGTACTTCGGGGTGGTCTTGGCTTTTTCAAAGATGCCCTTTTCCGCTTTGATGGCGCGGGTGGCTTTCTTTTCTTCGTAACCGATTTGGACGGCTTCGTAGCCATCTTTTTCAACCGTCTTCACTTGTGTGACGACGTTCGGGAGAACTTCAACGACGGTGACCGGATAGCAGGTGCCATCGGTTCCGAACACTTGAGTCATGCCCATTTTACGTCCGAATATGGATTTCATTGTCTTGCCTCCTACAGTTTGATGTCGATATCGACGCCGCTGGGAAGATCAAGGCGACGTAAGATGTCGACCGTTTCCTTGGTGGGATTGCAAATATCGATTAATCGTTTGTGGGTCCTGATTTCGAATTGTTCGCGAGCATCCTTGTATTTGTGGACAGCTCTCAGGATCGTGTAGACTTGCTTTTCCGTGGGTAGCGGAATGGGGCCAACGATGGTGGCGCCCGTCTTTTTCGCCGCTTCGACGATCTTCTCGACGCTTAAGTCAAGAATCTTGTGGTCGTAAGCTTGTAAGCGAACCCGGATCTTTTTGGTCTTAGCCATGAATGTTTCCTCCTATGATGTTTATCAGGCTTGTGACGTTCTCGGCTCCGAGCGAATTCCCCGATATCCCTTCATGACAACGCCTGTGGGTGTATCGGCAACCTCGCACTTCAATGCCGGTCGTCAGCATTAGAATAATACCCCTAAGCCACTTGTCCCGTCAAGGAAAATTAACCCAAAAAAGACGATTTATTATATATATTTACTTGGAAGCCCGAAAACAGGGGCGAAAAACAGGCGCGTATCCCTTGTTCGTTTGGTTGATAAAAAACAGCCTCTCTTTTTGATTGAAAAGTTCAAAAAAACGAGAAAACAGGTCTGAAAAAAAGAAAAAAAGATGCCTTTTGGGCACCTCTTCCGTTAGGCTTGTTGATGCAGTTCGACGTTGCACCGGAGAATCATGATCAGGCGGTCGCTCGCTTCGTAGTAGCGGAAAACGCCTTCCCAGGTATCGGCCCAACCGCTGGCGGTGATTGCCGAATCGATTTCGTCCTCGATGTCATTGCCGATGCTGAAGGCGACTTTGACTTCCGCACTCAAATAATGGTAAGCCCCTTCATCGGGAAGCGAATGCGCATAGGTGAGATAATCCGTGAGTTCGGCTACGCTGGACATCACCAGATCGTTGGTGGCGCTCGGTGTCCGCTCGGGATCAAAATGGGTCGTTCCGAAGTAGTTAAATTCTTCCACGGGTTGAATATCGGGGTAACCGTAACGTTGGTATCCACCGCCGTAATTTTGTAAGTGTTTTTGTTCCGACGTGAGGTAATAAAAGTGACTGGCAATCCCAAAGCCGTGATTGGAAAAAATTGCGTTGGCACCGGTCGGATCGATGGTATACCAGGTGTTCTCGAGTTTGACTAAATTCCAAGCGTGACCGACCGATCCCATCATCGGGTTTTCGTATTCCGCATAAGACGGACCGAGCACGCGTTTGCAGGGAATGCCTTCCATGTTGACCAGTAAGGTAAGGAGTTTAGCGAAGGCATCGCAAACGCCCCGGTAATTGTCCATCACGCCTTCCAAATAATAGGCATCATAAAGGGCGGCAATTTCATCGCTGGTGGACAGCGTCGCAGCCTCGAAATCATAGGTCAAGTTGGCGGACATCCAGTCATAAATGGCACGGACTTTGGCTTCATCGCTCATCGTATCGTCAACAATTTCACGGAGAATGGCTTCGCTTTGGGCCAAATAGGTTTCGGCTTTGCTTCCGGGTTCGGGAAGCGGGCGATAACCCTGGTCAAGGCAATACCAAAGTTGGTCGGAAGTGGATAGCGCCACCGCAACTTCGTAATTCTTGTAGGCAAAGTCGGAGAAGGTTTCATCGCGCGATGAGACAAAAGGAACATATGAAACGTCATGTCCATGCACATACGCATCGCGGTCACTGGCGGGAATAAGCACACGCTCCGGGCGGTACTCGATGTCAACGGTCAGCTGATCACCGAACAGTTTGCCGCTGATGGTGGGGTTGATATCCACCAATTGAGCGGTCCAATACACTTTGGCGAGTTCGGTTTCAAGATTGTCGATTTCATAGTTTTCAAGCGTCACGGTCACATAATCCAAATGGTTAAAAACTCCATAGTCGACAAAATCACACAATTCCTGCAGATTGGAAACGACGTCGGTAGGACGAGGGAGCAGGTTTTCACCAGTGACTAGGCTATTGGATGGAGCCACTTTTGAATCACAACCATTGGCAACACTGACGACCAACAAAAGGAATAGGATGGAAAATGTTTTTTTCATAAGTTATCCCTCATAGTCATCTTTCTCCAAGGCGCGTTTTTTCTCTTCGCCTTTGGCGTAAGTATACTTGCAACCGCAATAAAGCTGTTGGTACAAATGGTGCTCAAGCCGCATCTCGCGGGCAATATCGATACCCTTATTTTTCTTGAAATCGCTAAAGAAATAATGGGTGTTTGGATAACGGTGCTGTAAGGCGGCTCCGATTTGGTTAAGGATTTGCGAGTCTTTCTGACGGCTGATGGTCATCACCGTGGTAAACCACGGAAAACCGTTTTCGGAAGCAAAACGATAGGCTTCGTTCATCCGCTTGGCGTAGCAAATACGGCACCGATGCAGGCCTTCGGGTTCTTCCGCAAACGGTTCCAAATCCATATTGTAGGTTTCGTTATCGTAAGGTTTGGCAAGAACCTGAATATCTAACTGTTCTTCTTCGTTGAGTTCCTTGACCAAACGAAGCAGTTCTTCATAGCGGCGGTCATGTTCCGCTTTGGGATAAATGTTGGAGTTATTAAAAAGAATGGTCACTTCGAAATGCTTGGAAAGGAAAATCAACGGGAACGTTGCACAAGGGCCACAGCAGGCATGCACCAAAATCTTGGGGCGTTGAGTGCCCAAAGTTTCGATTTCCTTGAGTGAGCGTTCGTAATAGTTGATTTTATTGGCCATAGATGAACATCGCATCCCCAAAGCTGAAGAAGCGGTATTGTTTGGATACGGCTTCTTGATAAACTTTCAGCATAAATTCGCGTCCGGCGAAGGCACTCACTAACATCAATAACGTGGATTTCGGTAAATGGAAATTGGTGATCAAGGCATCGATTGCTTGGAAATGATAACCCGGAGAAATGAAGATGTCGGTATCCCCGCTGCAACCTTTGAATTGACCGTATTTTTGATACACCGCTTCAAGGGTTCTGGTGGACGTCGTTCCGACTGAAATAATCCGCCGTTTTTCTTTCTTGGCTTGGTTTAAAATATCCGCTGCTTCTTGTGAGACGATATAGAATTCGCTGTGCATGTGGTGTTGATCGGTATCGGTCACTTTGACCGGACGGAATGTTCCAAGCCCGATGTGTAAGGTGATATCCACCACCGTGACGCCTTTGGCTTTGATTTTTTCAAATAGTTCGGGTGTAAAGTGGAATCCCGCGGTCGGAGCCGCAGCACTTCCTTCGATCTTGGCATAGACCGTTTGGTAGCGTGAATTATCGCTGACTTGGGTCTTGATATAGGGAGGCAAGGGCATTTTGCCGAGGGTTTCCAAAACTTCGAGGAAAATGCCTTCGTAAATCATCTTCATATGGCGGATGCCTTCATCGAAAACGTCTACACATTCGGCAATCAATTTGCCTTCACCGAAGTCCACGCGGACGCCGGGTTTGACGGTCTTGGCGTTCCCCACCAAACATTCCCAGACATCGCCGTGGAGTTGTCGTAAAAGAAGCACTTCGACATGAGCGTGGGTATGTTCTTTCACGCCTAGAAGGCGTGCCGGAATGACTTTGGTGTTGTTCCGCACCAATACGTCGCCCGGAACCAAGTAATCCAATATCTCGAAAAAGTGTTTGTCTTCGGTGGTCTTTGTCGTCTTATTCACGACCAAAAGCCGGGAATGGTCACGGACTTTTTCCGGAGTTTGGGCAATCAGATGTTCGGGTAAATCAAAATCAAATAAGTTAATATCCATCAGAAACCTCTTTTGTCACCGTACTTGGCTAAAACTTCTGCTTTGAAATCGCCGAAACGATCTTCTTGGATGGCTTTACGTGCTTCTTCCATGATGTGAATCAGGAAGCGGACGTTATGCAGGGACAATAACCGTTTGCCAAATGTTTCTTCACTCTTATAGAGATGGCGTAAATACGCTTTCGTGTAGTTGCGGCAGGTATAACAGTCGCATTCGGGATCCAGCGGGGTGAAATCTTTTTCGTATTTCGCATCGCGGATATTCACGCGACCGGCACTGGTCATCAAGGCTCCGTGACGGGCGATGCGTGTGGGTAAAACGCAGTCAAACATATCGACGCCCATGGCGGTTCCTTCAAGGATGTAATCCAAGGATCCGACGCCCATCAAATAACGGGGTTTTTCGGGAGGCAAATAGCGGATGGCGTCTTTCACCATTTGGAAACAGACTTCTTTGGGTTCGCCGATGGAAGTTCCCCCGATGGAATATCCCGGGAAGTCCATCTTTGCCAGTTCTTGGGCACAATGTTCGCGGAGGTCGGTATAAGCTCCACCTTGGACGATGCCAAAGAGGGCTTGGTCTTCGCGTTGATGAGCGTCAAGTCCGCGCTTGGCCCAGCGAAGGGTGCGTTCGGTACTTTTTTTGGCGTATTCGTGGGTCACGGGATAGGGAATGCATTCATCAAACGACATGATGATGTCCGCCCCAAGCTTTTCTTCAATATCAATGACGCTCTCGGGGGTAAAAAACAGC
This sequence comes from uncultured Staphylococcaceae bacterium, assembly GCA_964552695.1. Lineage (GTDB taxonomy): Bacteria > Bacillota_I > Bacilli_A > RFN20 > CAG-826 > CALMWE01. The sequence goes on from CAZKHP010000003.1 coordinate 7,216, forward strand.
GGATCGCCATTGAGATGGTTTTTGAAGTGAACGCCTTCTTCGGTAATCTTTCGCTTTTCAGCCAGAGAGAAGACTTGGAAACCTCCCGAATCGGTCAAAATCGGGCCCGGATAATTCATAAATTTATGGAGTCCCCCTGCCATCGCCACGATGTCGGTTCCGGGGCGGATGGAAAGGTGATAGGTGTTCGCCAAAATGACACCGGCACCGGCGTCACGGACTTCTTCGGGAGATAAGGTTTTTACGGTGGCTAAAGTTCCCACCGGCATGAACATCGGTACTTCCACATCGCCATGCGGCGTATGCAAAATCCCAAAACGGGCGCCCGTTTGTTTGTCGATGTGTTTGATTTCCAAATAAAAGTTCTTCATGCCATAACCTCAATGTAGTTGTCATTATAGCATAAGATGAATATCTTAGAAATTTTGTTCGGCGCGTATCGCTTCGAGGAATTTACGGTTCCGACGAAGGAGTGAAAACAGGGCCACGCCGACGATGCTGACCACGGTCAATTCTCCCACCGCCACAAGACCGGCATTCATCCAAAAAGGAAGTCCGAGCAAGAAATAGAGTTCAGCTCCGACAACAAACCCGTTGATGATGACCGGGAACAAACTGGCCACCACCAAATGTTTCATCCATGAAATCAAAAGACAGCTGACCAACGTCGCCAACGTCCCGAACAGCACATCATAAAAGCCGAGCGGTCCAAGGGCATTAGCAACAAGGGTCCCCAGACAGAGGCCAAAGATAAAGTCTTTGCGGAAAAAGCAAAGCAAAATGAGTATTTCAGCGATTCGAAATTGAATTCCGAGATAAGCAAAGCTGGAAGTCAAGAGTGTCAGAACGACATACGTTGCCGCGACTAACGCGTTATCGGTAATCGTCCTTAAAGTCATCGTTTTCATGGGGAATCTCCTTGTTTTGTTGTTTGCGAAGATGGTTGGGCAAGGGAACATCTTCTTGTCGTTTTATTTTTTCTTTTTCCCTTTTTGGGTTTCGGCCAGCGCACTCAGGCGAGCGGCTTCCGCTTTTTCTTCTTTGAGACTTTCTCCGACCTCAAAAATGATGCGGTCGGCAATAACCTTGTTAATTTCGGCCTCAATCGACATTTTGAATGCGACATAACCGAGATTGGCTCTCAGGATTTCCACCGCTTGCGGGTTCCCTTTTTCGAGGTCTTCTTTATAGCGGCGCATGATAACGTCGTATTTGGCGTTGACCTGTTTTTCGACATCATGCAGGATTTCGTCATGAACGTCGCGGAAGAAGCTATAAAGTTTGTCTTTTTCGGGACTGACGAGGTTATCCATATCAAAGAGCAGTTTGATGTCGCTCATTGAAAGAATTTGTTTGACGCTGCTGACGGCAATAAGGTAACCGATTTGGACGCGGGAGTATTTTTTCATAGCCGGGGGCGAAATGAGGTTGGCCTTGACATAGTTGTTCACCATGAAGGACGTAATCGGAGGTTCTCCGGGCGTCGAAACCAGGGGGGCCAAGCGCTTATCCATATACGAAAGAACTTGATCCATATACAGGTCGATTTCCGGTAATTGTTGATATTCGGGGAGGTTAAAATCTTTTAATGAACGAAGCCAAAGACCCAAATCTTCTGTGTGTTTGTCCATCGATTTTCCCCTCTTTTCTTTGTAATACTAGCATTTAGCTTCATTTTTATCAACATTTCGTGTGGCAAAACCATTGACAAGTTATTTTTTACGATGTAATCTAGTTTCGCTTGCTAGATGAGAAAAGCCGAAGGGAGGAGCCCCATGAAAAGAAAAATTGTCGTTTGGGGAGATTCTCTGCTCAAAGGCGTCATCTACGACGAGCCCACCCACCGCTACCGGTTTTTGGATGATTCCTGCCTCGAAATTCTCGGAAAAAAGCAAAAGGAATGGTCCTTCACCAACCTATCCCAGTTTGGCCAGACAAGCGAACGCGCGCTAACCAAAATGAGAGAAAAATTACGCGAAGATCACGATTTTGATATCGCGGTCATCGAACTTGGTGGAAACGATTGCGACTTTGACTGGAAAAAAATCGCGGAAAATCCTGAAGTTGAGCACACTCCCAAAATACCCTTGTCGGAGTTCCGTAAGAACCTGACGGCCATGGTTGAGGAACTTCGCCGCTACGGCATCACGCCGGTCATCACCAACCTTCCGCCCATCAACGCCGAACGTTATTTCCGTTTTCTATCGGCCAATCTCAATCCCGCCCAAATCCTTGTGTGGCTCCAAGATGTCAATAACATCTACCGCACCCAAGAAATGTATAGCCTCGAACTCAACGACATTGCCCGCGAGCTGAATATTCCGCTGATTAATGTCCGAACTGAGCTTTTAAGAGAGCGCGACTACAACGATTGCCTCTGCAGCGATGGGATTCACCTCAACGCCAAAGGCCACCGCCGATTATCTGATTTGATTATTGCACGACAATATTCGTTTAAATAAAGGAGAAAAAAAATATGTCTGAGTATGTCATCGTCAGCGATTCCAGTTGCGATTTACCCGCCGAATGGGTCGCCACCAATAAAGTTGAAGTCATTCCCCTCACCGTCGATATCGATGGAAAAACGTATCGGAACTATCCGGACGAACGGGATATCAAACTTCACGATTTCTACCAACTGCTACGCGCCAAGAAAATCGGAAAAACTTCGCAAATGTCGCCCGATAGTTTTGTCCAAACGGTCGAGCCTTTGCTCAAACAAGGAAACGATATTTTAGCCCTTGCTTTCAGCAGCGCCCTTTCGGGAACCTATAACTCGATGCGTTTAGGGGCCGAAGAGTTACGTGAACGTTACCCTGATTGCAAAATTGTGGTCATCGATACGTTGTCCGCCTCTTTGGGGCAAGGGATGCTCGTGTACCGCGCCAATGAATTGAAACAAGAAGGCAAATCGCTAGATACCGTCGCTCAATACATCGAAGACAACAAGCTTCGTTTGAACCACCTCTTCACCGTCGATGATTTAGGAACGCTCAAACGGGGTGGCCGTTTAACGGCTTCGCTCGCGTTCATCGGAACGATTTTAAATCTTAAACCGGTCATGCGGATGGATAACGAAGGCCGCTTGGTTCCGTGGGGTAAAAAACACGGGCGCAAAGTCGCCTTACGCGCCTTGGTCGACCGCATGGAAGAAACCATCATGGAAGATCGTCTCATCTTCATCAGCCATGGTGATTGCCTGGAAGAAGCCGAACAATTGAAAGAAACGATTGTGGCGCTTCACCCCAATACGAAAGTCTTTCTCATCAACCATGTCGGCCCGGTGATCGGAGCCCACTCCGGTCCGGGAACGATGGCCTTATTCTTCTTTGGTAGAGAACGCTAAGAAAAAAGCGCCGTAATGGCGCTTTTCGTTTATCTTTTTTTCAATTCTTCGACCAAGAGCTTGGAAGTTAAACCGGGGTTGACTTTGCCTCCGGTTTTTTTCATGATCTGACCAATCAAGAATCCGACGGCTCGGTCTTTGCCGGCTTTGAAATCCACGACCGATTGGGGATTGGCATCCACCACTTCGGCGATGACTTTCATGATGGCGGAAGTGTCGCTGATCTGAGTCATGCCCAGTTTGTCCGCCAAAACACGAGGAGCATCTTTCGAGGTTAGCATACCTTCAAACACGCTACGGGCTTGTTTATTGGAAATGTCCCCTTTGTCGATCATCGTCACAAGTTCGGCCAGGCGCTTGGGTTCAATCGGGAACTCAAGAATCGTTTTGTTTTCTTTGTTGAGATATCCGGCGATATCCACGGAAATCCAGTTGGCCAAGAGTTTGGCTAAAGGACTGTGTTTCATAGCTTCATCGAAATACGAAGAGACATCTTTATCCAAAAGGAGCGTATTGGCATCGTAGTCGCTGAGGCCATAGGTTTGCACGTAACGGGTCTTTTTGGAATCCGCCAATTCGGGGCGGGTTTCCAAAGCTTGTTGAATAAACGCTTCCGAAAGCACAATCGGGGTGATGTTGGGTTCGGTGAAGTATTTGTAGTCTACCGCATCGGTCTTTTTACGCATCAATACGGTTTCTTTGTGCACTTCATCGTAACGTCGGGTTTCTTGTTCGACCGGAATTCCCGAAAGCAAGAGTTTTTCCTGACGGGAAATTTCAAATTCAATCGCCTTTTCGACGTTGGCGATGGAGTTTAGGTTCTTGATTTCGCATTTGGTTCCGAGTTTGGTGGCACCATAAGGGCGAAGCGAGATATTGACATCGCAGCGAAGTGATCCTTCTTCCATCTTGCCATCGCTGACATCGGCGTATTGAACGATGGAACGGATTTTTTCGACATATTTCATGGCTTCGGTGCCACTGGAAATATTGGGACGGGAGACAATTTCGATGAGAGGAATACCGGCGCGGTTATAATCCAAAAGCGTGCCATCGCTGAGGTGGTGTTGCATACAGGTATCTTCTTCCATGTGAAGACGCTCGATTTCAATGCGTTTGCTGCGGCCGTCGACTTCGATGTCCAAATAACCGTTGGAACCGATTGGACGTTTGGCTTGAGTGATTTGATAGCCTTTCGGTAAATCGCTGTAGAAATAGTTTTTACGGTCAAACCAGAGTTCGCGGTCGATGCTCAAATGGAGGGCATCGCAGACGCGGATGGCGTTGATGACGGCTTGTTTATTGACCACCGGCATCGTGCCCGGGAAGGCCATATCCAGAGGTAAAACAGAGGTGTTCGGGGCAGCGCCGAAAGTGACCGGGGCGCGGCTGAACATCTTACTTTTGGTTTTCATTTCGACGTGAATTTCAAGGCCGATGACAGGTTCGAAGTTCATACCCGGACCTCCTTGGCGGAAAGATTACGGTATCCCGTTTTGTTTTCGATGGCTTGAGCGATTTGGAAGACTTTGGCTTCTTCAAATGCACGGCCCATGACGTTGGCGCCTAAAGGCATGCCTTTTTCAAAACCGATAGGGATGGTCAAGGATGGGAGCCCCGCAAAGTTACCAAAGGCCAAATGGTTATCGGCGATAAGGTATTCATCCGAAAGTTGATCGTGCGAGTCTTCGAATTTCGGCGCAACCGTCGGAGCGGAGGGTAAATAGACGGCATCGTAACTTTTCAAAATATCATTGAGCGTATCCACAATCTTGCGGCGGCATTTTTGGGCGCGCAAGAAGAGCACATCTTGATTTTCTCTCATCAAGGCAAAAGAGCCGATCACGAAACGCCGTTTAATCAGTTCGCTGAATCCGGCCGTACGGGCATTAAACATGACTTCTTGGTAGGTGTTGCCTTCAAAGCGCGGGCCGAATTTGATGCCATCGAGATTGGCGTTGTTGCTGGTCACTTCGGAACAGCTGATGGTGATATAGGTCGGATATATCGTGCCCAATAAGCGTTTGTCGAAATGGACATAGTCCACCACGGCACCGGCTTCGCGTAAGGCATTCACGGATTGGTCAAAAGCCTTGAGAACCGAGGGGTTCGAAATGGTGTCCATGATTTCTTTGATCACGGCAACGCGGACGCCTTTTAAGTCGGTCTTCAGAAGGCGGGTATAATCTTCGACCGGACGGGTGGAGGAAGTTGAATCTTCCAAATCTCTTCCGGCAAGAACGGCTAACGCCAGCGCGGAATCTTCCACGCTACGGGTAAAGTAACCCACATGGTCGAGAGAAGGAGCAAATGGGAATAAACCATAACGGGAAATGCGGCCCCAGGTCGGTTTCATGCCGACCAAACCGGCATAGCCGGCGGGTTTGCGCACCGAGTCACCGGTATCGGAACCTAAGGCAAACGGAACGATGTTGGCAGCCACGCTGACGGCCGAGCCGCAGCTGGAGCCACCGATCATCCGCTCATGTTTGGGGTCAAAGGGGTTAAATGTCGGTCCTTTATGACCGGTAATGCCGGATCCGCCCATAGCCAATTCATCGAGGGTCGATTTGGCAATCGGAACCGCGTGAGCTTTGAGCAGTTTGGCGACCGCCGTGGCATCAAAACAAGGAACGTAATCCTTGAGAATATTGCTGCTTCCGGTGGTCGGGAAATCTTTGGTCGCAAAGTTATCTTTGATGACGAAAGGAATCCCCCAGAACGGATTTTCGGCTTCAGGTTCTTTTAAAGAAGCAGCAATGGATAAAGCCATGTCGTCCATAAAGCCTTCAAAGGCGTTATCGGGATTGGCTTTGGCACGTGCTAACGCTTCTTTGGCTAATTCCAAAGGAGTCACTTTTTTAGCCACGAGGGCTTGGTGCATGTCGGCGATGGTTAAATCCAGGTAAGACATTAGCCCACCACCTTTGGCAACTTAATTTGTCCGTCCACCACATCTTTGGCGTTGGCCAAAGCGACTTCGCGAGGAAGCGGAGTGTCGGGAATATCGTCACGCATATACGAGGTCGAAACCTCAAACGGGAAAGTCATCGGTTGGTAATCGTCGATCCCTTCGATATGGCCGATGAGGTTCATTTGTTTGACTAAAACCGTAAACTCTTTTTCCAAGACATCGTATTGTTCTTCCGTCATATCGAACAGCAACCGATGGGCGGCGTCTTTCAAGACATTTTTGTTGATTTCTTTCATGCGACTACCTCACTCAAAGATTCTTCAAAATCATAGCATTATTTGTCGTTTTTTTGTAGATGCGAGAGGAATTCATCCTCGTCCATGGTTTGAACACCAAGCGCTTGCGCTTTGGTTAACTTACTGCCGGCTTCCGCACCGTAAATCACGATGTGCGTGGCCTTGGAAACCGAGCCGGTCACTTTGGCCCCCAGAGATTCGAGCAAATCGGTCGCTTCTTTACGGCCATATTTCGTCAAGGTTCCCGTCAAGACGACGATCTTCCCGAAGAAATAACTTTGATTGTCGACGACTTTCGGCCCGAGATAGAGCATATTGACACCCAAGTTTTTGAGCTCATCCAACATGGCTAAGTGTTTTTCATGATGGAAGTAATTAAGAATAGATTGACTGACAACCGGACCCACATCGCCGATGGCGGTCAATTGTTCCGCGGTGGCTTGGCGTAAGGCGTCCATTGAATCAAAATGTTTGGCCAACGTTTTGGCCATTTTTTCGCCGACTTCTTTGATACCCAAGCCAAAGAGTAACCGTTCCAAAGAATTGCTTTTGCTTTTTTCAATCGCCAGAAGCACACTTTCGACGGATTTATCGGAGAAGCCTTCGACTTCAATGATTTCTTGACGTCGGGAAGCCAAACGGTAAATATCCGGAATCGAACGGACAAAACCTTCGTTAAAGAAGATTTCGGTCACTTTTTCACCGAGACCTTCGATATCCATCGCGTCTTTGCTGACAAAATGAATCAAGCCTTCGATGGAACGGGCATCGCAGTCCGGGTTGAGGCAGAAATGCATGGCATCGATTTTGGTTAATGGTGTACCGCAGACCGGACAATTTTCAATCATGATAAACGGACGTTCGCTGCCGTTGCGGCGTTCTTTGAGGACACGCACCACTTCAGGGATAACATCGCCCGCTTTACGGAGCATCACGGTGTCGCCGATCATCAAGCCTTTTTCGAGGACAAAATCTTCGTTATGAAGGGTTGCCCGTTGGACGAGACTTCCCGCGACGCGCACGGGTGACAAAACAGCATTCGGAGTAATCTTACCGGTTCGGCCGACGGTAAAGATGATATTTTCCAGCCGTGTCGGGACTTCTTCCGGCGGAAATTTATAAGCGATCGCCCATTTGGGCGTTTTGGCGGTATAGCCTAAAAGATCATAGACGGTCAAGTCGTCTACTTTAATGACGATGCCATCAATGTCATAGGCCAAAGAAGGTCGTTTTGCTGCGTATTCGGCAATGTAGGCTAAAACTTCTTCGACACCATGGCAAAGGCGCCGTTCCGGATTTGTTTTAAACCCTAATTGCTGAATATAATCCAAGGCCTCGCTATGGCGCTTGATGCCGAATTCCGAAGCGTTGACGAAATAGTACCAGAAGGCATCTAATTGACGGGAAGCGGCAATGCGGCTGTCGAGTTGACGGATCGAACCGGCGGCGGCATTCCTGGCATTGGCTAAAAGCGGTTCGCCCGTTTTTTGACGTTCGAGGTTCAATTTTTCAAGGCTCTTTTTGGGCATGAAAACTTCACCGCGGACTTCAAGAGGGGATGAAATCCCGATACGCACCGGAATGGATTTAATGGTCAGAATGTTGCTGGTCACGTCTTCGCCGACATCGCCATCACCGCGGGTAGCCCCGTAATTCAAGCGGCCGTCGACAAAATCAAGGCTCATGGCCAGACCATCGATTTTCATTTCCGCCATATAAGTCACGTTTTGCTTATGCAAAACTTCACGAACTTTGCGGTCAAAATCACGGACATCGGCTTCGTTATAAGCGTTGGCCAACGAAAGCATCAGCCGTTTATGTTTGATTTTTTTGAATGACGAAACGACTTGTCCGCCAACACGTTGTGTCGGTGACAAGGGCGATTTCAATTCCGGATAGCGCGCTTCCAGAGAAATGAGTTCATTCAGAAGGGCATCGAATTCGGCATCGGAAACGCTCGGACGATCTAAGACATAGTATTCATAACTATATTTTTCTAATAACGCGGTCAACTCTTTGACCCGTTCGCTGGGAATCATGACATGCCTCCGGTATTTTTTTCAACGCGCGTGATGGCGGGGTGGGAAGACATGAGTTTTTTGCGGCCAACCGAGGGGAAATCCACATCGATGATCGTGTTGTCGATCACAGCAATGACGGTGCCCGGGCCAAACACTTTGTGATTGATTTGATCGCCGGGAGCCCAGTCCACAATCCCGTTATTGGCCATCGCGTTGGCCATGGAAGGTGTCCGCGAGGTCGGTGTTTCTTGAGGCCCGTAGCGCATTTGCTGACCGCGGTCGAAGTCGATACCGGCTTCTTTGAAGAAACGGGACGGAACTTTCCGCGATTGAATGACATACGAATATTCACCGTTGCAAGAGAGATAGAGTTTTTCTTTGGCACGGGTCAAGGCCACATAGCAAAGACGCCGTTCTTCTTCGAGACCCATATACGCATTTTCGCTGAGGGTGCGTTCACTGGGGAAGACTCCTTCATTGAGCCCCACCACAAAGACATTGGCAAATTCCAAGCCTTTGGCGGTATGGACGGTCATTAAGGAAACATATTCGCCGTCATTGAGGTCATCTTGCGAAGAAGTCAGCGCGACGTTCTGCAAGTATTCTTCAAAGCCCGATTGCGGGTTATCTTTGATATAACTCAAAATATCGTCGAATAAGGCGTTGACGTTATCGATGCGGAAATCGCCTTTGTCTTCATCGTCGGCCAGGTAATCAAAATAGCCTAAATCGATGATGAATTGTTTGAGCACTTCCGAGAAAGCTTCCAAATCACTGGTCAGTTTTTCGCGGCATTTATCGATTTTTCCGATCATATCGGTCAAAGCGACGACGCATTTGGTTTTCATTTCCGTACCGTGGTTTTCCACTTCACGAAGGTATTCATAAATGGAAAGGTTGGCAGCATGGGCTTCCGATTTCAGGATTTCCACGGTTTTTTCGCCGATGCCACGACGCGGGATGTTAATGACGCGTTCAAAGGAGACGTCATCTTTGATGTTGGAAAGCAAATGGAAATACGCCAACACATCTTTGATTTCGGTGCGTTGGTAGAAGCGGACACCGCCGAACACTTTGTACGGAATCCGATAACGGTTGAACGCATTTTCAAAAGGGAGTGTGAGATAGCTGGCACGATATAAAATCGCGACATCGCTGTATTTGAATTTCTTGTTATAACGGAGGCGTTGGATTTCGCGAACGACCCATTCCGCTTCGTCATCCGCACGAAGAGCGCGGTGCGTCACGACTTCGGCCCCGCCGGCATTCTCGGTATAAAGGTCTTTTTTAACCCGTAACCGGTTATGGTCGATGAGTTTATTGGCAGTATTCAAAATCATCTGCGTGGAACGGTAATTGCGGTCCAAGATGATGGTCTCGATGGCATAGTTCTTATCCATATCCAAAATAATATTTTGGTTGGCGCCGCGCCAGGTATAGATGGTTTGGTCGGGATCGCCCACGACATACAAAGTGGCCGAAGGTTTTAAAATGAGCTTCAATAAACGGTATTGAACGTCGTTGGTGTCTTGGAATTCGTCAATCAGCACGTGATCAATCCGGTGTTGCCACTTCGAACGGACATCGGGGAAATCGGTGAGGATTTGAATGGTCTTCAAAAGCAAGTCATCGAAATCGATGGCGTACATGGCGCGCAGTTTTTCTTCATAAACGCTGAAAAAGTGGAGACATTCTTTTTCTTGCGGGAAATTCGGTTTGACGATGGTGATGTCTTCGGGGTAACGTCCATAGGTTTTATTGGTTCCGATATAGGAAATCGAAAGTTTGACGATTTCGTCGCTTTTCTTATAGCCAAGTTCCACCGCAATCGACTTGATTAAGGCTTCTTGGTCGTCTTCATCAAAAATGGTAAAGTGCACAGGATAACCCAGCGCAGGAGTGATTTCCTCGCGTAAAAACCGTGCACAAAAACTATGGAACGTCGATACGCGGAGGCTCATCGAAGCTTCCGGAACGAGTTGCGACGCCCGTTCTTTCATTTCTTTGGCGACTTTGTTCGTAAAAGTAATAGCCAATATTTTTTGTGGAGCGATGTGCATCTCACCGATGAGGTAAGCGATGCGATAGGTTAAAACCCGGGTCTTGCCACTTCCGGCACCGGCGATAACCCGAACGTATGGCGAGGAAGTGGTCACGGCCTCGTATTGTCGATCATTGAGCAGTTTACGATAGTCCATAACTCGACCTTCTTTTCATGCTAATAGCACATTAATTTTATCAAAAAAGAAGGCTTAGGACAATCCGAACACGCGAATTGAGAAAAGATTTTTAGGCGAGTTTTTCGGAGATGGCTTTTTCTCCGGCAACGTGACTGACCAAGGTTGCCTCTTCGATTTCAAGAAGCGTCGGCCATCCGAGAACATAAACTGCTTCGACCGACGTCGCTCCCAGGGTCGCGGAAATCGACGTTCCTTTTGGAATATCCGGAGTCGCTTCAATAAAAAAGAGGGGAGGTTGAGAGTCTGATAAGGCATAACGGATGACTCTCTCTTCAATCGCCAAACAATGTTGGCAGCTTTTGGAAAAAACGAGGGTGTAATAATGGCTCTCCTCAACATCAAAAAGGTTCTCCCATGGAATGATTCTCGTTTCGATTTCGTCGTAGGTATAGGTCATGGAAGGAACGCTGCTTTCAGGACCTTGGCAAGAAAACAACAACGTGGCGCATAACATACCAATTCGTTTTTTCATAAAGAAACCTCAAGAAAAGATAGCGGATTCCGCTCCTTTTTTGTCCTCAATCTTGAAGCGGGGTGTGTTAACATAAAAAAGAGGCATTATGAAAGAAAAACAGACGTTCGTCCAAAATCTGGCGTTCATGGCGTTTATGGCCGCGATCAATATGGTTTTTTCGCTGGTCGCCACGGTTTTTCCGTTTGCTTCTTTATTTTTGATGATCGCTTTACCGATGGCCAGCGTGATGGTGGTCTTGGTATGCAAAGAAAAATACTATCCCATCTATGCTGCGGCAACTTTGTTATTAAGCTTCTTAGTGACCTTCAACGGCCCCGGAACCACGTTGTTCTACCTATTACCTTCCCTGCTATCGGGTTTTTTGTTCGGCTTTTTGATTAAACGGCACGTCTTTTCCGGGTGGATTATTCTGGCCGCTTCTTGCCTAGAACTCGGTGTTTCCTATGTCACTATGCTTTTGATCAACGCCCTTTATGAGACAGACATGGTTGCTTTTTTTGCCCGTTTATTCGCCATGGACCAAAGTCCTTTTGTCGGAGTCATCATGCCGACCTTTTTCTTTGTCTTGGCGCTAGCCCAAAGCACGTTTTGTTTCATCATCATTCAATCCGAAACCAAGAAATTCGGATTCCGTGTCCAAACCGAAATTTCCGATCCAAGGCTTCTGTCTTGGTCGACGTTTGCACCACTGCCGTTGATGATCCTTGGGGGTTTCGTTGCGCCTTGGCTCTCCTACTTGATGCTTCCGTGTTTTATTTTCTTTTCCCTTTATTCCTTCATTTTGGTTTGGCCGAAACGAACCCTAAATATGGTCATTATCTGGGGGATATCCGAGTTTTTAACCCTATTTTTGTTTGCGGCTGTTTTTGATTGGGTGCAAGCGCCCCTAAGTTTGCTTTTCATCGGTCTTTTCTTTTTACCCTCCGATGTCCTTTGCCTCGTAAGTTTTTATTTGAAAAAAGACCATAAGACGATAAAATGAAAGCACGAGGTGACCAGCATGCTTGAGTTTCTGAAACGTTGCGGATTGGGCATTCTTTATTTGATTGCGGCACCGTTTGCCGTCGTTTTGTTGGCCCTTTTTGCCGTGTTTGGTCTCATCGTCTTTCTTTTCATGCTCGTCAAATCTTTGATTTTGTTTTTCGGCGGACGCAGCGTCTTTGACGACCTGCCCGAGGATATCGAAGCCAAGCGCCGTTTGGGGACTCTGGTGGATACTCGCGAAAAAAAGACCGAACACGTCGATAAAACGGTTTCGGATGAAATCCATGAGGAAACCCATGAAGTCGAACGGGCCGCTCCTCAAGAAGTTCCTGAAGATGATTCCGACGATGCCGGCCATGGAAACACGGCCAATCCGGGGGGTGAAGCCTAATGAATCCCTTATGGTTGATCAAATTGACTGAGGAAGATACCCGTATTCTCATTGCTATCTTCATCATCGTCTTACTCGTCTTCGTCATCATCAGTTACATCGGCTCCTTGATTCGTAGAATCATGAAGTTCCAAGCCAAAGACTTGGATACCTCGATGCATGATCTGGTTTCCACCGGTGTGGTCGATACGCCCCGCTACTTCCGACGAATTGCAATCAAGAAAAATAACCGCTTGCTTTTCAAGCATATGCGGATTCCCTTCTTATTGCTGTTTGTATCCATCACCTTTATGGTGATTTACCTCAGCTGGATCGAAAACTATGATCTTGCCTTCTTATGGGATTATCAAAGCAAAGGCATTACGACATTATTCTTCATCTTCGACTGGCCCAATCAACCGCATGCTCTCTTCTTTGGGTTAAACCTTCCGAGCGGTTGGCCACCTGTCTTGAATACCCCGCATCTGGAATGGGAAGCTTGGCCCAGTTATATCTTCGCCCCGCTATTCTCTGTCGGTGCGGTTTGGTTCTTAATCAGCATCCAAGCCTATGTGGCACGGACGTGGCGCTTGTGGACGATGAGCAAAGCCGTGTTCCAAAAAGATTTGGAAAAAGTAGTTCCTGGAAGCGACTTCAAACGAACCGATAAATAAAAGAGCCCGGAAACCGGGCTCTTTTTTTCTAGAACCAATGCGCAATGGCCAAGAGCGACTCGGAACTTGAGGAGGAGGAAGATCCAACGACCCCCAATAGCCTCAAGACATCGAAAACCACAAGCCCCATCAAAATAATATCGATGAAAAGCAAGACGAGGAAAATCCGTCGGTGTTGCCTTTTTTGGCGCTGAAATTCAAGTTCGTCGATGTGTTGCGGTTCTTGTGATAAGGCCATAAAAACCTCCTAGTATTTGATCGATCCGAAAGTGCGGGGATAGACCTGGACATCGCGGATGTTGCCCATGCCGGTAATGTACATCAAGAAACGGTCGAAGCCGATGCCGAAGCCAGCGTGTTTGCAACCGCCGTAGCGGCGTAAATCCAAATACCATTCCAAGCCTTCGCTGTTGCCTAAAGCATCCATCCGGGCTTTGAGTAAGTCGTAACGTTCTTCTCTTTGAGAACCGCCGACCAGTTCACCAATACCGGGAACCAAAAGGTCACACGCGGCAACGGTTTTTCCGTCATCGTTTTGACGCATGTAGAAGGCTTTGATTTCTTTGGGGTAATCCGTTAAGAAAACCGGGCCTTTGATGACTTTTTCGGTAATGTACCGTTCGTGTTCGCTTTGTAAGTCCATGCCCCATTCGATGTTGGAGTTCTCAAACTTGACGCCCTCAGCCAAGGCTTTCTTTAATTCGACGATGGCTTCGGTATAAGGCATCCGTTTGAACGGTGTTTTGGCAACGTGTTCCAAACGGGCGGCTAACGATGTATCAATCATCGTGTTGAAGAAGTTGATTTCATCGGGGCAACGTTCGACGACATAGTCGATGCAGAACTTGACGCAAGCCTCGATCAAATCCATATCGTCTTTGAGATCGGCAAAGGCGATTTCCGGTTCGATCATCCAGAATTCAGCTGCGTGGCGGATGGTGTTGCTTTCTTCCGCACGGAAGGTCGGGCCAAAGGTATAAACGTCACGGAAGGCGAGCGCTAAAGCTTCTACGTGAAGCTGACCGGAAACGGTCAAGCTGACGGGTTTACCAAAGAACGCGTTGGGATCTTTGCCACCGGTAACGACAGAGAAGACTTCCCCGGCTCCCTCCGCATCGTTGGCGGTCAAAATCGGGGTATGGACATAAATAAAGCCACGTTCTTGGAAGAATTCATGGATAGCCATGGATAAAACACTGCGGACGCGGTACAGTGCGGTGAATGTGTTGGTTCTGGGACGTAAGTGGGAAATATCGCGAAGGAATTCGAAACTGTGACGTTTCTTTTGTAAGGGGTAATCTTCCGCAACGCCGCCTAAAAGTTCGATGCTTTGAGCACGGATTTCAAACGGTTGTTTCATTGTGGGCGTCAAAACGAAAATACCCACCACTTTAATGGCGGAACCGGTCAGGAAGTGGGCGATTTCAGCAAAGTTGGAAACTTCATTTTTATCATAGACGATTTGGGCATTACGAAAGTTCGTGCCGTCATTGAGTTCGATGAATCCGATCGAACCGTTATCACGGTTGGTCCGGACCCAACCTTCGAGGGTCACGGATTGAGGCAAAACTTTTTCACTTTTTTCTGTGGATTGGATGTGCGCGAACAGATCGCGAACGGTAAGGGTATCGGCCATAAAAAATCTCCTTAATTAAACACACTCTTTGAGTATGTTTCCATTATAGGTCTTGAACGAGGCATTTGTCGACAAAATTAGAATTCGCGAAAATGATCGATCTGCCAGTTGGGATCGACCGCAACATCCAACGGGGCAAAGACTTTTTCGCGGTATAGATACATACCTAATTTGGCAATCATGGCTGCATTATCGGTGCAACACCACATCGGTGGGATGATGACATCGACGCCACTGCCTTCCAATTGGCTCACGATCTGAGAACGGAGATAACTGTTGGCGGAAACGCCTCCAGCGAGGACAACTTGCTTGACTTGATAGTGTTTGACGGCTCGAAGCGCTTTATCCAAAATCATGCCAATGGCGGTTTCTTGGAAGCTGCGGCACAAGTCTTCAACTACGATTTTTTCGCCTTTTTGTTCAGCGGTATGAACCATATTGATAATGGATGTCTTGAGACCCGAATACGAGAAATCATAACTATGATCGTGTAACGGACGAGGAAGTTTGTAGGTCGGTTGTCCTTTTTTGGACAAGGCATCGATGGGGATGCCTCCCGGATAAGGAAGTCCTAAAACTCGCGCCACTTTGTCATAGCATTCACCGACGGCATCATCTTTGGTTTCGCCGATAATTTCGAAATCCAGATGATTTTTCATGATGACCAATTCGGTATTGCCACCACTGACGACGATGGCAAGGCAGGGGAAAATGAGGGGTTTCACATATTCGTTGGCATAAATGTGCGCGGCAAGGTGATGAACGGGAATCAACGGCTTATCATAGAGCGCCGCCAATGTTTTGGCCGCTTGTAAGCCAACGTGAAGAGCACCGATTAAACCCGGGCCGCGAGTGACCGCAAACGCATCGATATCTTCCAATTTGACTTGAGCTTTTTCCAACGCTTCTTTGAGCACAATCGAAATATTTTCGGCGTGTAAACGCGAAGCAATTTCGGGCATGACGCCCCCATATTTCTGGTGAACTTCGATTTGCGTGGAAACCACGTTCGCCAAAAGTTTATCGTCTCTAAGAATGGCCACCGCAGTCTCATCGCAGCTGCTTTCAATGGCTAATAAGGTTGTGCTCATGAAATCAATCCCTTCTCCATATAAATCGCGTCATCGCCGTTGTCGTAATAACCCTTTTTAATCAATCGTTGGGCAAATCCGAATTTTTCGTAAAGCTTGATCGCCGAGGCGTTATGAATGCGAACTTCAAGAGTGACATTTTTCACTCCTTGTCCGGCCAAGCGCTTGAGCGCATCTTCCATCAAAATCGAGGCAATCCCTTTTTGCCGCAAATTCGGATGAACGGCGATTTGATTGATGCATCCCGAATCAAACGTAATCCAAAAGTCGATAAAACCGAGAATATATTCTTTTTCTTCCGCCACAAAAAGCGAACAAAAAGGATTCCCCTCAAGTTCATAGAGGAACTGCTCTTCTGACCAAGGTGCCAAAAAGGAAACCTTTTCGATGGCCATCACTTGGGCAAGATCACTTTTTTTCATGGGTCGGATGATCATGGTTAATCCTTTAGATAAATGGGCGTCAAACCCAGTTTTTCTTTGACCGGGGCCAACGATTTTTTCAAACTGAACATTTCTGCGAGCGGATCGACCGGGTGAGCTTCAAGCCCTAGATGAACGGCATCACCACCGATAAGGTAGTCGGGGTGTTGTTTCACATAATCCAAAACTTCGGCATTCGTCATGACACAATCAGGGACCAACGTTGCTGAACCTTGATAAACACCTACATACGAACGTCCGCTCCGGGCGTTGATGACAACCACCGTCGGTTTATCTTCAACTTTCAAGATTTGGAGCGATGAAACGGCGAAAAGCGGAACATCCAAAGCATAGGAAACGACTTTTGCCACTGTTAGAGCAATACGGACACCGGTATAGGAACCGGGCCCGATGGAAACCATCACATCGCCAATATCTTTGCGTGTCAATTGGTTGCGTTTTAAAATCCGGTCAAGCTCGGGAACTAAAAGTTCACTTTGCCTTTGCCAGGCATCGTAGGCGATTTCATCGATGATTTTGTGTTCGTCGGCCAAACCAACCGCCAGGCCGCGAAACGAACTGTCCAGTAAAAGAGTTACCATACAAATTCCTCCCGAATTTTGGCAAAGAGTTTTTCGAACGCGGGGTTGGATGTGCTGATATGGACTTCTCTTAAATCTTCGCCCAAATTGGTGATGACAATGTTCAAAGCATTCGAGGGAATGATTTCTCGAATGTATTGTGGCCATTCAATCAGGGCCACGCCATTGCCTTCGATGAATTCTTCCAAGCCCAATTCCTTATTTCCGCTTTCAAGACGGTAAGCATCGATATGGAATAACGGGAGTTCCGCATTGAAATAGCACCGCATGATGTTGAAGGTCGGGCTGATAATCTTCTCGTGGATGCCTAAACCATGGGCAAGGCCTCCGGCAAATGTTGTTTTGCCCGCACCTAAATCGCCCGAAAGCGTAATGACGGTTTGGGGAAATAAATAAGGCGCGACCATACGTCCGAAATCGGATGTTTCTTTGGGTGTGTGAGTTTTAAAAACGTAATCTAACATAGCAATCCCTCGCTGCGCAACATTATAACATAGACAGTTATAATAAGACTTTTTTTCGCCCTTGTTTGTGTATAATTGAAGCGAGAGGAAAAACCATGTATCCCATCATCATCATCGGCGGCGGTCCTATCGGTTTAAATGCCGCCCTCTTGGCTAGCAATCAAGGTTTCAACGTTTTGTTGCTCGAAAGCAGCGACGTTTTGGGCGGGCAATTATCCGAGCTTTATCCCGAAAAAGAAATCGTTGATATTCCTTCTATCCCTTGCATTCAAGCCCAAGGTTATGTGACGTCTCTAGTGAAAGAAATCCGTGCAAAATCCAAATCGATTGACATCCACATGCAGGAAAAAGCTTTGACCATTTCCCATTATGGAACTTTTGTTGAGGTTGGAACGGCTCTACGGAAATATCAAGCCAAGCACGTCATTATCGCTTCGGGTTTAGGCACCTTTATTCCACGAACTATGGGTCTCCCCGGAGAAGAAAATACTCCGAATATTTTATATTCTCTGCAAACCTTAGAATCGTTACGGGATAAAAAAATTATCATTTTGGGTGGAGGAGACTCAGCCCTGGATTGGGCAAAGATGATTTCGCGTGTCAGTAACAGCGTGTCGTTGGTTCATCGCCGGCGGGAGTTTCGCGGTGATTTTAAAACCATTGAAGCAATCCCTTCTATCAAAATCAAAACTCCCTATATTCCTGTTACGATTGTCAAAGAGGGCGCGAAACTTCGATCTTTAATCATCCAACAGGTCGAAACGGGCGAAAAAGAAGAAATAAATGCCGACTTTGTGTTCGTCAACTTTGGACATATTCCCTCTGCCGAAAGTTTTGGTTTGGAAAAACTAGGAATGGGCATCAAAGTGAATGACCGTTTTGAGACCCCTATACCGCATGTCTACGCCATCGGTGACGTATCCGGATATGAAGGCAAATTAAAAAGAATCGCCCCGGGTTTGTCCGAGGCGCGTCGAGTCATCGAAGAGATTCTGAAGCAAGGCTAATCGGTTTTGGCCTTATCAATAAAAATGTCGAAAAACCTTTGGGCGTTATCCGCTTGGAAAGGATACGTTTTTTTGCGCATCGCATCCAGCATCCGATAGGTAACTTTTTGTAACACGAGGTCTAGTTCTTCGCCATATCCAAGCGTTTTCTTATGTTTATCGTATTCTTGTCGATCGAGTAACCGCGTACTCCCATCGGGAAAAAGTTTGATATCCAGGTCGTAATCAATATACTTTGCAATTCCTTGGTCAATGAGGGTTGGTGAGGCGATATTGCAATAAAAATGAACCCCATCCTCTTTAAACATGCAGATGACGTTGTACCAATCTTTTTTGCTGAAAAAAGTGACCGCCGGTTCGTGAGTATACCAACGACGTCCATCGCCTTCCGTAACCTTGGTTCGATTGGAGGCGACTACTAAAAAGTCGTCATCATCGGCAATGACCAAATTTCGGTCCCAACAACGATGCAGCGATCCATCATGCTTATAACTTTGGACTTGAATCCAATGGTTTAAAATATCCACGTTTGTTTTCCTCGATGGCAATTCAGAAAATAAATCACCCAGCCTAAAGCTCGTGCTTATTATAACATGGGTCGTTTTGTTAGAAAAAGAAAAGTAGCACGAGGCTACTTAAGGGAATCAAGAATGGCAAGCGTTGATTGTAGGTTTTTGGCGTATTGATCGCTGGATGCTGGATCAAAGGCATTTTGTAGAGGAATGACCATTAATGCATCCGTATAGGAAAGAGCCACTTGGGTTTGTTCCGGATGAATGGAGAAGGTCGCATCCACGAGTAGGTCATCGACATTGAGTGAATCGATCAGATGAACGAACCCAGGGGGCAATGTCTTGAAAGAAGCCGAATCCGTCGCATAGATAATATAGCGATCGGTTTCTTCGATTTTAATAAGGTCATCCAGGACGTCGGGTCCTTTGGCTTGAACTTTGGGTTTAATATAAACCAAGATTCTCCCCGAAAGATTCAACTTCAAAGGAACGGTTATGAATTTACCGAGAAAAGAAGGGGTTTGTTTGCCGTCGGCAGAGCGATAGGCCGCCATATCACAAGCGGTCGCTTCGTTTCCGCGGTAATCAAACGAAACAATTCCGCGCGTATTGATGCGGACAATCTCTTTTAAAATGCCGGCGTCGGTGAATACGGACAGGTCCAGTTTCCGATCAAAATCAATCGTGGCTTTAGGAAAACGATCTTCCGGGAAAGCTTTTTCTTTCATGAGTCCATAGTATTGGGTGATATATTCTTTGGTTAGCTTTTCCATTTTGGTGCGGGAAATGCGTGAGTAAACGAACAAAAGCACTAAAATAACCGCTACCGATCCAAGCGCCAAATAGTTTTGCCCAAGCCAAGCTTGTAAAACCACATAAGATGCAATGATAAGGACAATCACTAAGACAAACGCGATGTTGTTGTAGAGTCTTTGTTTTTTGTAAAAAGCCATGAAGGTTTTTCGAGCTTCTTCGATTTTCGTGTCAATGTTATCCATGGAATACCTCGTTGTGCGTTTTAATCATATCATCAGTCACGAGCCAAGGGAAAACGTTTGTTGATCATCACGAGTGGGTAATAAATGAAATATAAAACAGTTAGAACAATGGCACCAGAAACTAAAATGACGGAATTGTAGACAACCGAGCCCCAAAAAGGAACGCCCCAATAGACAATCCCGCTAAGTGTCCAAAATGAGAGCGTCAATAAGACCGAACTAAGAACCGCCAATGTAAGAAAAACATAGTTTCGGACTCTTATGGGATCGTCCGGATTTTTGTTAAAGGCTAAATGTCGGAAAAATCCGGCGACACCGACAGAACCATAACCCAGCAAATAATCTAATGGGAACGTCCCAAAGCCGTGGCCATCCAAAAGGCAGGTAATGAACCCATAAACTACCCCGGCGGCAATAAATCCTTTGAGAGGACCGTGACGAAATGCAAGAACTAACAGTGGAAGTAAGGTCAAGCTGATAGACCCACCGTCCGCGTTGATCGTGATTTTCAAGAAATCCAAGTCCAACAAGATCGCGATGGCGACCAACATTGCCATCTCCACCATTTCTCTAACGGATAAAATCGATTTTTTCATAGCAAATCCCCCTTTAAAATGAAAAATCCTCGCCAGCGCGAGGAAATAAAAAGTTTCCTACGCTAGCATTACCTAGATCAGGTCGACGGTCGGTCGCAGTATCAGCAACCCTCTCAGCCTAGTTCACTAAGCTCCCGATAATTATTTTACCACAAAAATGAAAAAGTTAGAAAACGTTACTCCAATGGATGGGGGTCAATCCTTGTTTTTCCAAATAGGTGTTACATTTCGAAAAAGGTTTGGTTCCAAAGAAGCCTCCTCGGTTGGCACTTAGCGGAGATGGATGAACGCTTTCTAAAACCAGACGGTTCGGATTTTTGATATGCGATTTTAAGCTTCGGGCATAACTTCCCCAAAGAATAAAAACGATAGGCTGGTTCAAATGATCGATGAAATCCAAAACATTCTCCAAAAAGGTTTCGTAACCCTGATCTTTATGAGAAAGAGCTTCCCCTTGCCGTACGCTCAACAAAGCGTTCAATAAAAGGACCCCCTGGGTTGCCAAATAGGATAAATCGCCATTGTTTTTCATTGGAACAGACAAGTCTGCTTGAATTTCTTTATAGATGTTGACAAGACTCGGAGGAAGAGGGCATCCTTTGGGGACAGAGAAAGATAACCCCATGGCTTGGCCGGGCTCATGGTATGGGTCTTGACCGATGATGACGACCTTGATGTTTTCGGGTGGCGTTAGGTCGAAAGCCCGGAACATATCTTTGCGAGGAGGAAAAATTGTTTTTTCCGCATATTCTTTATTCAAAAATTGCCTGAGATTTTCAGCATAGGGTTTTTTGGTTTCTTCTTTAAAAAATGTTTCCCATGACATAGCGGTTTCCTCTTTGTTTTTGATTATAGCATGCGGTGTTGCCCTTGTCCCCTTATCTCATAGGATAAGAGTGTGTATAATATTTCTAGGAAAAAATATGAAAGTTCTCATCGTTTTCAACCATCCTGCACCTTATAAAATTCGCCTTTTCAACGAACTCGCTTCGTTTTTTGATTTGACGGTCTTTTTCGAACGAAAAGCAGCGACTGATCGTACGCCGTTGTTTTATTCCAACGACGCTATCCGATTTCATGTCGAATTTATCCCCGGTCTCTATATTGGAAAAGAAAACCATTTTTCGTTAAGCATTATCAGGAAACTCAAAAAACAGACCTATGATTTGATAATTATGAACGGCTACTCGACGTTCACTGAAATAGCAACCATCCATTATTTGCAAAAGAAAAAAATACCCTATGCCCTCTACGTCAACGGTGGCATAGTTCGAGATGAATCCAAGTTTAAATTCCATTTCAAAAAATCGTTGATTGAAAAAGCATTTTTGTATTTTTCTCCTTGCGACGAGGTTGATGACTACTTAGTCCATTACGGCGCTACCAAAGAAGCCATTCGTCACTACCCTTATGCGACGATTTTTAACCACGAGATTGCCAACATTGATTCTCTTCAAAAAGAAAAAATGAGACGAAAAAACGAGATGGGACTATCCTCAAAAAAAATCTTCGTCTCGAGTGGTCAGTTCATTGAGCGCAAGAATAATCTGGAACTTTTGCATATTTGGAAAAATGTTTCGGAAAATAAGCACTTATTTCTTATCGGAAGCGGAAAACAAGCCAAGATTTACAGAGATTTCGTTCAAGACAACGCTTTAAGGAACGTCGAAATCAAAAGCTATATGAAACGTTCCGAACTTTTGGATTTTTATCGCGGTTGCGATGCTTTTATTACGCTAAGCAAAGAAGATATATATGGCCATATGATTAACGAAGCCTTATCGCAGGGGTTGCCTGTCATCTCGAGCGACAAAGTGGTTTCGGCTCGCCACCTGATCAAAAACGGAGTTAACGGCTATTTGGTCAATTATACCGACTCGGCAGCTGTGATTGATGCGATTGAAAAAATCGGGACCAGAGACTTTTCTTTAGAGGCTATCAAAACTGCCAAGCAAAACACCCTCGAACTCATGGTGGAGGCACACGTCAAAATTTTGGAGGAAAAACATGAATAGAATCATCTACTTTTCCACCGCTATGCTTCCGAATGATTTTAATGCGTTGGTTTCTTCCACCAAACAATCTCCGAATCCTAGCAACCAAATCTTCCACCACAAGCTTATTCGTGCGCTTTCCTTATATAACGAGGTGGAAGTCATCGTCAATCGGCCTTTTCCGAAAAGCCACGGTTTTTTCCATAATCTCCCATATGTAAAGAAAAAAGAAGGAAACATCACTTTTCACTACATCAGTTTTAATAATTCGCGTTGGCTGAAGTCTTGGTCTTTCCGCAATCGCGCGGGCCTAATTATTGGCAAACTATTTGCCGAAAAGAAAGAAACGATTTTGATGGTCGATTCTCTTAACCTGACATTGGCCAAAGTCGCTCGCCTTACTTCCAAGCTTCACCATGTAAACAATGTGGGCATCATTACCGATCACCCGAAAAATTTATCCGGAGTAAACCGTAAATATCTTAAGGGTATTTTGGCGTCTTTCCGATATTACGATCTTTTCTTAACGTTGACGGAAGATTTAAACACGATCGTAAATCCTTTGAAAAAACCGCATTACGTTTTTCACGGACTTGTCGAAGAGGTCAAAGTCCCAAAAACCATGACCCAACGTCCATTTATGTTTTTTGGGGGGTCTTTGCATGAACGTTATGGCGTTTCCAATTTGCTGAATGCCTTTTCCACGTTCCCAGGTGACTACGATCTTGTCATTGCAGGGCAAGGCCCAGCTTCGTTAAATGTCCGTTCGGCCGCTAAAAAGGATTCGCGGATCATTTATGTTGGAATGGTCAACCCCGTTGATGTGTTGAAATACCAAAAAAATTCTGTTTTGAACATCAATCCACGTCCTCACGATGAGACCATTGATCGTTATTCGATTCCCAGTAAAATGCTGGATTATATGGCCAGCGGGGTTTTAACGTTATCGGTTCGGAATGACGTTCTTTTTAACCTTGCCGGTGATTCCGTTCTTTGGGCAAAATCCGGAAGTGTGGATGACCTTCGCGCTGCTCTTGATTCATTCGCCGCTATGGACCCAAGAGAAAAAGAACGCCTTGCCGACGAAGCCAAAAAACGTGTCTTTGAGCGTTTTGCGCTGGATATTCAAGGCTCAAAAATTTCTTACTTTATCAAATCCAATAAATGACGTTCGATTTCCCGAATCAGTCGAATCGATTCAAAGTTGTCATCAAAGTAGTGTTTGTTTCGATTCCCAAGCATGTTTTTTTCTTCGTCCGATAAAGCCGAGAAACGAGCGACTTTTTCGGCAATATCTTTGCTGTCTTGATCGCATAAAATGGCCCCGCCCGCTTTTTGAAGAAGGTCTTTCGAATCACCTTGAACCACACCAAGAATGGGTTTTCCAAAAGCAAGATACATAATTAACTTGTTTGGAATCGTTTTTCCGACAATTCCTTCGTTTTTGAGTGAGACCCACAAAGCATCGGCATGAACAAAATACGCGGCAGCCTTTTGCGAAGGCATGGGTCCATGATAAATCACACGGTCTTCTAAGTTTTTAAGTTTAAGTTCTTTAAGGAAACGGTCTTTCATACTTCCCATGCCAATGACATGGAAAAAGTAAGAACCACGGTCTTTCAATTGTTGTGCCGCATCCAAAAGAAGATCCAATAATTGCAACGAACCGAGATTGCCGGCATATATGATATGGGTGCCTTTTTCATAGTGAATCGCTTCTTCGTTGCAGCCATTTACGAGCGCCGGCTGAGGGATAAAAGT
Organism: uncultured Staphylococcaceae bacterium; assembly: GCA_964552695.1. Taxonomy (GTDB): domain Bacteria; phylum Bacillota_I; class Bacilli_A; order RFN20; family CAG-826; genus CALMWE01. Next base: position 31,619 of record CAZKHP010000003.1, read on the forward strand.
CAAACCTTTATTCTTGATTTTCAGAACCTCGTCAAAGTAGGTTTTGAAAGATGGCGATCCGATGACGATTTCCGAAGTGTTCCGATAAATTCTTCGACTCCAAGCAAGCAAAAACCTATACAGAAGGCCGTTATATTTGATATTTTTGGTTACAACAGTCGATTCCGGCCAAAGATCCACGCAATGAAGCAAATGGGGAACTTTATGTTTTCGGGAATAGAGGTTAGCGGCCGAAACGGAAATGATCGGGGAAAGGCTCATCGAATAAACAACATCAAACGACTTTTTCGTTTTTCTTACCCACTTTTTCGAATGAGCCCAAAAAGAGAGGTAGTTTTTGATGATGGATAAACGGCCCGTTTTTCTCGGGCATATTTTGACACGGTAGACTTCAACTCCGTCAATGGTTTCATAAAAGACATTTTCATAACCTTTGGCTATGCCGTCGAAACCGTAGTTCGGCTGGCCGGTCAAAACGGTGACTTCATGGCCAAAAGAAACAAGCTTCCGAGTAATCTCGTTGATGGCAAAGTTTTCCGGAAAATAGTGTTGGCAAACGACAAGAATTTTCATGGGGGGCCCTGTAAATTATTATAATTATATCTTATTTAGCATGCGTGTGTGCGGATGGTTTGAAAAGGTTAGGTCATTTCTTCTTGAATAGATTATAATGAGGCAAGAACGGCAAACTCTATGAAAGAAAACGTACGGACCAGTGTCATCGTCAACCTTATTCGCACCGTCACATTGACATTATTGTCTTTTATTACTTTTCCGTTTGCCTGCAAATATTTAGGCGACGCAGCAGTCGGAACGTATGCTTGGGCCAACACGTTCGTCTATTACTTTTTAATCATCGGGAAACTGGGAATTCCAAACGTCGCCATTCGCGAATGTTCCAAGGTCAAAGATGATCCTGCCGCTTTAAATAAAAAGGTTCAGGAATTCTTTCTTCTTCAAGCTTTCTTTACCGTTCTTTCCTTTGTTTTGATGGTCGTGATTATGGTATCCGCCGGTGGTCCGCTTTGGGAAAACAAAGACCTTATTTTCCTTCTATCCATCAACTTCATCGCCGGTGTCTTCTCGTTTGAATGGGTCTATATTGCATTGGAGCAACACTTCTATATGTCTTTTCGAAGCATCGTTACGATTACCATCAGCGCGGCTTTGGTTATCTTATTCATCCGTTATCCGCGGCAAATCTACCTTTATTCGTTATTTGCCATCTCCACAACGCTTCTGACCGTCATCGCAAACGTGTTCCGTCTCAAAAAGTTTGTTTCACTGAAAAAAACAGGGCCTTATGACTTCAAACAGTATATTAAGCCTTTGCTTGTAATTTTCCTGATCACCATCGTCGTCACAATCTACAATCAAAGCGACTCGTTTATCCTAGGTTACCTAGACGAAACCAAAGCACAAGTCGGTAGCTATTCTGTGGGCATAAAAGGGATTGAAATCGTCATCACCATCATCACCTCGTTGAGTGCCGTATTCATTCCTCGAGCCACTACGTACTATAAGATGGAAAACAAGCAGTTCTTCAAAAATTTAACCGCCTATAGCCTCAATATATGTCTCTTTATCGCGTTTCCGGCGATGATTACGATGGCTTTACTTTCCAATCAAGTCGTCGAAGTCATTTCGGGGGGCGCACCCGGATTCGCCAATGCTCAATATGCGCTCATGATTTTAGCTTCGATCATGTTGACCTATTCCATCGGCGATATCATCTTCTCGCAAGTCCTCTTACCAATGAATAAAGAGAAAATCTATTTGGTGACGATGTTAATCGGAGCGGCCGCGAATGTTACCGGTTCGGTTCTTCTCGGGATCTTCGTCTTTCCGAATACACCTGTCATCGGGGTGGCCCTTGCGACTTCGGTCACCGATCTTGCTATTCTTATCTATTTAATCGTTCGGACCCGCGACTATGTCGGAAAAGCCCTTTTTAACGTCAACAGCCTGAAGTTATTGATCGTCACGCTCTTTATCGGTGCAGTCACTTACTTTGTCTCTCCGTTACTGAATGGCTTGATTGATAACGCCCTTACTCATATTGCGGTCATGGTCCTTGTGGATGGCATTCTCTATGTCGGCTTACTTCTCGCATTGAAAGAAAAGTTGGTTTATTCGTTCGTTCGAAAAAGAAACGCCGAAGAGCTCTAAATATTAATCTGCTAACAGAAACACAAAAAAACGCACCCTGTAAGGATGCGTTTTTATTGAGCGGGAATGGCTTTTAGTCAGGAGTATAGCCCCAGACAACCGGGAGATTATCGACGTTCCAATTGGTTTTCCAGTTGAGCGGTTTGGTTGCGATTTCGGCATAAATCGTCAGGTTGGTTGAGCCGATGAATGCGTAATCGTAAATGTACATCGTGCTGGCCGGAATGACAAGGGAAGTTAATCCGACGCATTGTTGGAAAGCATAGGACTTAATGGTGACTAATCCGGCAGGAAGCGTGACGCTCGTAAGGTCCGCACATCCGGCAAACGAGTATTCGTTGATCGTCGTAATTCCGGTCGGGAAGGTAAACGAAGTAATACCCGAGTTCCTTAAGAAACTGTCGCCAATGGCGGTCACGGAATTCGGAAGGACCAGGTTGGTTAATGAAGTGCAACCTTCAAAAGCGGCTGATTTTACACTGGTCAAACCAGTGTTATCACCCACACTCGCCAAGAATTGTACAGAAGTGAGATTAATTGCATTTTTAAAAACACCTTCGTTTAAAATTGAAATCGATGAGGGAATAATTACCGTAGAAACGCCACTTCCTGAGAATGCATAATCCCCAAGGGAGGAGGCATCAAAAGGAATCATCACAACATTACTTGGGGAAGTCGCCCTTCCACTCTCGTCAAGAACGATGAGAGAATCGAAAACAGTGGCATCACGGAAAGCGTTTTTGCGAATAGAAGCCACGTTTTCATAGATAAAGACTGATTCTAAGTTGGAACACCCCATGAAAAGTTCTTCAGCAAGAACTAAAAAATTGCTGTTTTTTGGCATTGTCATCGTCGAAAGACTGGAGTCATTCCTAAAAGCACCGATTCCAATCCATTCAATGGTGTTTGAAAAAGAAACATTTGTCAAGGAAGTGCATTCAGCAAAAGAATATTCTTGAATCATCTTTGTTCCTTCCGAAAAAATGACGGAATTAAGGTTGTTTGCCCCATTGAAAGCACCAGCGCTTACAACTTGAAGGGTTTCAGGAATGATAATAGTCCCTGTAATCCCGGTTTCATTGAAAGCGTATTCCCCAAGACTCGAGAGAGCAGAAGGGAGGTCAACGCTTTGGAGCGCGTATGTGTTTGAGAAAGCCCGACTTCCGATGGAGGACACAGTGTCAGGAATTGTAATTGCGGCAAGATTTGAGCAATTTTCAAATGCAGACGATCCGATGGATTCAAGGGCTTCAGGTAAATCGGCAGAAACTATTCCAGTTTGATTTTTAAACAAGCCTGCTCCCAAGGAAGTCAGGTTTTCGTCAAGATAAATGGTGTTGGATTCAGTTCCAGAACCATAGGAAATATGCGTTCCAACGGGTAGAATTCCTTTATAGGTATATAAGACGTCGCCAATGTATAGAAAACCATCATCTTGGTTGTTCAAATAAGCAGTACCAGTCAAAGCGTCCGTTCCCATATATTCGATATTGGACGAAAATTTAATTCTCTCCAAGTTAGTGCAGTTCAAAAAAGCACCATCTCCAACATATTTGATTGTGTCAGGCATAGTGACTTCAATCAGACGGGTACAAAGTGAAAAGGCTTGCTCGCCGATGGCAGTCACCTTATAACCCAACAATTCGCTAGGAATGCGGAAACGCGAAGGATACAACGAGTTGGCGTTGACTTTGTCGATGGTGACTTCGGGTTCAGTTTGACCTTCAGCCATCGTCAGGTTGTAAGTAAATGTAATATACGGCATGTTTTCGTAATCGGCAAGCAAATAGACGATGGCATAGTAATAGATGCCGGTCAACGCTGCCAGAACGCAGACGCCGGAGACAATCCACTTGACTAATTTTTTCTTATCAACGGGTTTTTTCTTTGCCATAACTATTTACCTCCTTCTTCAAAAGTTCCGCAAATTTTGCGGTATTCGGTCAATTCTCTGGTATCACAACGGACAAAATGTCCCGGTTCGACTTCGACCAATTGGGCCGGATCTTCTTGGGAATAATGGTGAGCCGAAGGATCGTACGTCACGATTTGCTTTTTCTTTTCCATAATCGGATCAGGGATCGGGACCGCGGACAAAAGCGATTTGGTGTACGGGTGGCAAGGAACTTCAAAGAGCCGTTCGGCTTTCGCAAGTTCGACCAATTGGCCGGCATAAATGACGGCAATCCGGTCGGAAATGTATTTGACGACCGATAAGTCGTGAGCGATGAAAAGAACGGTCATGTTGTTCTCGGATTGGAACTTTTTGATCAAGTTCAGGACTTGAGCGCGAATCGAAACGTCCAAAGCCGAAATCGGTTCGTCGGCAATGATCATTTCAGGTTGCATGACCATGCTGCGGGCAATACCGATCCGTTGACGTTGGCCACCGCTGAATTCGTGGGGGTAACGTTTGAGGTGTTCCGGACGTAAACCAACCTTCCGCATGATGTCGTTAACTTTTTCAAGCCGTTCGGCCTCATCTTTATAAAGATGGAACGCGCGTAAACCTTCGGAAACGATATAGTCGACATTGGCCCGTTCGTTCAAGGAAGCGCTCGGGTCTTGGAAAATCATCTGGACTTTGGTTTTTAAATTGCGGGCAACGTGTTTCTCAACATCGCCCGAGACGACTTGACCATCATAGTAAATCTTGCCTTTGGCGACAGGGACGACGCGAATGATGGAACGTCCGATCGTCGTTTTGCCGGAACCGGATTCACCGACAAGGCCTAAAATCTCGCCTTTATAGATGTCGAGGTTGAGATGATCGATGACAATACGTTCGACGGTTCCGCGTTTAAAGGAAATGCGGACGTC
>CAZKHP010000004.1:0-23359 GCA_964552695.1 uncultured Staphylococcaceae bacterium
TGCGGCGAAGAAACCGCCCTCTTGAACTCGATTCAAGGCATGCGCGGAAATCCCCGTCCTCGTCCTCCGTTCCCCGCCGTCAGCGGCCTCTGGGGCAAACCGACGGTCATCAATAACGTCGAAACCTTAGCCACGATCCCTTACATCATCCGCCAAGGCGCAAGCGAATACGCGAAAGTCGGAACCGATCGTTCCAAAGGCACGAAAGTGTTCGCGTTGGGCGGCAAAGTCAATAACGTCGGCCTCGTCGAAATCCCGATGGGCACCACGATGCGCGAATTAATCTTCGATATCGGCGGTGGTATTCCTAACGGAAAGAAATTCAAAGCCATTCAAACCGGCGGTCCTTCCGGCGGTTGCTTAACCGAAGCGCAAATCGATGTCCCGATCGACTACGATAACTTAATCTCACTTGGTTCGATGATGGGCAGCGGTGGCGCCATCGTCATGGATGAAGATAACTGCATGGTCGACGTCGCAAAATTCTACATGGAATTCATCGTCGACGAATCCTGCGGTAAATGCTCACCTTGCCGTATCGGCACCAAGCGGATGCTCGAACTGTTAACCAAAATCACCGATGGCAAAGGCACCGTCGAAGACCTCTACAAGCTCCGTGAACTGGCGCAAGCCGTCAAAGACGGATCGCTCTGTGGCTTAGGTCAAACCGCGGCCAACCCCGTCATTTCCACGCTGAATAACTTCTACAGCGAATACCTCGCTCACGTCGTTGACAAAAAATGTCCGGCGCACGTGTGCAAGAACTTGATGGAATACTTCATTCTTGCCGACAAATGCAAGAAATGCGGTTCCTGCGCCCGTAACTGTCCCGCCAATACGATTTCCGGCGTGCTCGGCAAAGAACCGTTCTTCATCAATCAAGACAAATGCATTAAATGCGGTATGTGTATGGCGTCCTGCCGATTCGGCGCCATCATCAAACGGTAGGAGGGAAAAACCATGGCAAAAGTTAATATTCACATTGATGGCCAACCCTTCCAAGTCGAAGCCGGTCAAACCATTCTCAAAGCCGCTCGTTCCTGCGGTTATAACATTCCGTCGCTTTGTTCGTTTAACGATGGCCAATGCTCGCGCGGCAGCTGCCGTGTGTGTTTGGTTGAAGTCAAAGGCGCCCGCGGCCTCGTAGCCTCCTGCGTCTATCCCGTCAGCGAAGGCATGGAAATTTTCGTTTCCAGCCCCAAAGCCGCCGAAGCCCGTCGCCACAGTGTTGAATTCTTGCTCAGTGACCATAACCGGAACTGCCAAGAATGCACCAAAAACGGCCAATGCGAGCTGCTTTATGTCGCTACCCTCACCGGAGCCCGCGACGACATTTTCGCCGGCGCACATGCCCCGTCCAGTTATGATGATTTAACACCGTCCATCATTCGTGATACTTCTAAATGCGTCCACTGCGGACGTTGCGTCATCCGCTGTAACGAAGCCCAAGGTCCGGGCATTCTCTGTTTCCAAAACCGTGGTTTCAAAACCGTGGTCGGACCGGCCTTCAATCGTTCCTTGAAAGACGTTCCCTGCATCAACTGCGGTCAATGCATTAACGTATGTCCGACCGGTGCGTTAGCCGAAAAGAGCGAAATGCACGCGGTTGACCGCGCAATGGTTCAAGGCAAGAAAGTCTTTGTCCAAACCGCCCCCGCCGTTCGTGCCGCGATTGCCGAAGAGTTCGGTTGTCCGATCGGTACCGATGGAACCGGCAAAATGTTTGCCGCGTTACGCCGCTTAGGCTTCTATCGTGTCTACGATACCGACTTCGCCGCGGACTTGACCATCATCGAAGAAGCGACCGAATTGCTCGGTCGGTTAAAGAAAAAGAGCGTCCTCCCGATGTTGACCTCCTGTTCACCGGGTTGGATCAACTATCTGGAATTCAATTATCCCGATTTAATCCCGAACGTCAGCTCCTGCAAATCTCCGCATGAAATGATGGGCGCCCTGATTAAATCGTTCTACGCCGAGAAAAACAACATCAACCCCAAGGATATGTTCGTTGTTTCGATCATGCCTTGCACAGCGAAAAAATACGAGAAAACGCGTTCCGCCAACGCCAACGATGCCGGACTTCCGGATGTCGATGCAGTATTAACCACACGCGAACTCGCCAAGATGATCCGCCGCAGCGGTATTGATTGGAACATGCTTCCGGAAGAAAAGTGCGACCAAGACCTGATGGGTGAATCCACCGGTGCTGGCGTTATCTTCGGTGTCACCGGAGGCGTCATGGAAGCCGCTTTACGTACCGCCTATTTCGAAGTTACCGGAAAAGAACACGAACTCATCAAGTTCGAAGCTATCCGTGGATTCGAAGGGGTCCGCGAAGCCAGCCTGAACCTGAATGGCACCGTCGTTAAAGTAGCCATAGCCCACGGAATGAGAAACGCCAAACCGCTTCTCGATGACATCCGCGCCGGAAAATCCCCGTATCACTTCATTGAAATCATGGGATGCCCGGGTGGTTGCATCAACGGTGGTGGGCAACCCTTCGTCAAACCGTTGTTCCTTCCGAACGAAAAACCCGACATTCTTGATACTTACAAAGCCAAACGGGCCAGCGTCTTGTATAAACGCGATGACAAAGAATTGACGCGTCAATCGCACCATAACAAACAAGTCCAAGACCTATATGACGGATATCTGGGAGCGCCTAACGGACACCGTGCACACGAATTGCTGCACACCCATTACGCCGCTCGCGAAAGATTCCCGAAATAATGTTAAAATAAGAGGCCGACTCGAAATGAGTCCGGCCTCTTTTTTGGAGGTTTTCTATGTTTCACGCGATTGTTTTTGATTTAGACGGAACGTTATTGAACACGCTGGATGATATCACGGATGCGGTCAATGATACCATGAAGCTTTTTGGCTTCTCGGGTCATCCGATTGAAAAAGTCAAATATATGGTCGGTGACGGAACCGACAAGTTACTTGAACGCGCTTGGGCCGGTCTTTCGTTAAGCAAAGACCAAAAAGCCGATTTTAAAAAGATTTATTTGGAAAAATACAAACTTTATCAAACACGAAAAACAAGACCCTATCCGGAAGTCGAGGATTTGCTCCTACGTGCTCAACGCCGTGGGATTCGCCTATTCGTTTTCTCAAATAAACCCGATTTTTTGGCTCAAGAGGTCGTCCGTCATTACTTTAAAGACGTCACTTTTGCGGGGATTTTGGGGCAAAAACCCGGTGCTTTGCCGAAACCCGATCCAACTTCCTTACTGGCCATGCTTCAAGATAAGAATGTCGATTTATCGACTGTTGTTTTTGTAGGCGATTCGGACGTGGATATCTTGACCGCACGCAATGCTCAAATTAAGTCGATTGGAGTGACGTGGGGATTCCGCGACCGCGACGTCCTTAAGAAAGCTCAGGCCGATTACATTGTCTCTGAACCGGAAGAAATCTACGATTTGTGTATTGACCAAAGAAAAACCTGCCTTTAGGCAAGCAGGTCTTGCATTTATTAGCGTAAAGTAGCACAATGTAACGACAAAATAAGTCTTATTTTGTTATACTTACTAAAGGAGCTTCTACGCATGGACATTCGTTTATATGATAGTTTTTCGAATCGAGTGGAAACGTTTGTTCCGCTTCGAAAAGGGCATGTCGACATGTATGTCTGCGGCCCGACTGTATACAATTATGTCCACATCGGCAACATGCGGCCGGTGGTTGTTTTTGATGTCTTAAGACGTTTCTTTGAACGGGTCGGTTATTCGGTCACGTTCGTAAGCAATTATACGGATGTTGATGACAAGATTATCAACAAGGCCCTCGAAGAAGGAAAAGGCGAAAAAGAAATTGCCGATTTCTTCATCAAAGCGTATGCAGATTCGGTTTCAAAAATTCATTCGCGCCTTCCTGACGTGACGCCTCGGGTCACCGAATATATGCCCAAAATCATTGATTTTATCGGTCAACTGGTTCAAGTGGGTGCCGCGTATGTGGTGGATGGGGATGTCTATTTCCGTGTCGCCTCTGTGAAAGACTATGGACATTTGAGCAACATGAAGATCGACGATTTGTTAGTCGGCGCTCGGATTGAAGAAAATAGCAAAAAAGAATCTCCGCTGGATTTCACGCTCTGGAAATCGACCGACGTGGGTATCGCTTGGGAAAGCCCTTGGTCTCGCGGACGTCCCGGATGGCACACCGAATGTGTCGTGATGGTGAACTCGATTTTCCCCAACAAAATGATTGATATCCATGGCGGCGGCTTTGATCTAAAATTCCCGCATCACGATAACGAAATCGCGCAAAGCCAAGCGCTCAACCATAATACTCTCGCCCATTATTGGATGCACAACGGGTTCATCAATTTGAATAACGAAAAGATGAGCAAATCCCTCGGCAATGTGGTTTTGGCCAAAGATGCCATCCAACAATACGGTGGCAATACGATCCGGTTGCTCCTGCTAAGCACACACTATCGCGCTCCGGTCAATGTTACCCCCGAAATCATCGCTTCGAATGAAGCCGAACTGGCCAAAATGGAAAATGCGTATCGCCAACTTGCGGTCGCTATTCAACTGGCCGGCGAGAAGCTCCCGGAAGGCCCTTCGGCGACTATCGATTCTTTCTTGGAAGCGCTGGCGGATGATCTCAACACATCCAACGCACTCATGGTTCTGTTTGCCGCCATTAAGGAAACGAACCTGGTTTTGCGAACACGCCCGCTCAATTTGGAAAAAGCCAAAACGCTCTTCCAATCGTTGCGGGATATGTTCTCAATCCTCGGTTTGCATATTGACTCTCCCTTTTTAACGGAAGAGGATAAACGCCTGTATGAATCCTATCTTGCAGCGAAAAGCGCCAAAGACTTTGCCAAAAGTGATGAAATACGGCAACAGCTTATGGCCCGCAAAATCCTTTAAGAAATGAGGTAATGTTATGTCAGTTTTATTATCTGGTGTTACTTCGGTCGATCGTCAGATCATCGAATGGTTTAACTCCATCAATCCCCCATGGGGCAATCTTTTACTCATCTTTGTGAGTCTTTTAATGGCAGTTCTTTTATCCGGAGTCATTGGCTTCGAACGCGAATACCATGGTCACTCGGCTGGTTTACGCACCCACATTTTGGTGGCGGTTGGCTCAGCACTGGTCATGATTATTTCGATTTACGGGTTTGATAATGTGGTTTCCCCTAACCGTGATCCTGCTCGGCTTGCGGCACAGGTGGTCAGCGGCATCGGCTTTTTAGGCGCCGGTACGATTATCCAAACTGGAACCGATATTAAAGGATTGACGACGGCAACCACGCTCTGGCTCGTGATGGGCATCGGTTTAGCCGCCGGTTCAGGAAACTTCCTCTTGGCCATTATCGCCACAGTTCTTGCTTTTACAACCTTGGTTTCGTTGCGTAAAGTTGAAAAAATCGCTTCACGCCGTGTGCCGAAGATTATTTTGGTAGTACCTGCCGATACTCCCGTGTTAAAAACCATTCACTTGATTGCACTTCATCTGGGTGTCAGCATCCGTGATATTCAATCACAAATGGTGGTTCTCCAAAACTCTCCGTGCCTTCGTGTCACGCTTTCGATTGCTTACATGAGCAAGGCTACCACAACGGCTTTCGTGGACGAACTTAGAACGACGGTCAAACCGATTGAACTTCGTGTTTCCACCGATGCTTAATTTGATACAAATCTGAGACCTTTCTTGAGGATATTCATGGCACAATATATTTACGGAAGGAATACCGTCCTGAGCGCGATTTTGGACGGAAAAGCGACGCGAGTCTTGATTGCCCCGTCCTTTTCTGACAACCGCATTTTGGATGCGATTAAAACGCAAAAAGTCCCTTTCGAAAAACGCAGTTCTGATGAACTTGATAGGCTTTCACGCGGCGTTCACCAAGGAATTGTGGCGGAAATCGAAGATTACCGCTATGTGTCTTTGGATGAGTTATGCCAAAAGGCTTCCCAAAAAACCTACCCGCTGCTAATCATTTTAGATGAGCTGAAAGATCCCCATAACTTTGGGGCAATCCTTCGAAGCGCAGACGCTTTCGGAGCCGACGGCATCATCATCAAAAAGGATGGGCAAGTGGCTTTGAATGCCACAGTGGCCAAGGTTTCGACCGGAGCCATCGACCATGTCCCAGTGTGCCAAGTCACCAATCTTAACCAAGCAATCAAAGACCTCAAGAAAAAAGGTTATTGGGTTGTTTCCTCCGACGGAAGCGCCACCCAGGATTATCGCCAACCCGATTACAAAATGCCGACCGTCTTGGTCGTTGGCAGCGAAGGGCAAGGCGTGAGCCGGTTAGTGTTGGAAAATAGTGACTTTATCGTAAAAATCCCAATGGTTGGACATGTGAATTCTCTGAACGCCTCTGTGGCAACAGCCGTGTTATTGGCTACTATCATGGATCGACGAACTCCTTTAGGAGAAAAACATGACAAACCAAGTCAGCGATGACGAACTGGTCTACCTGATTCGCCAAAACAATGAAGAAGCACTCAACATGCTTCTTTTTCGTTACCGCGATATTCGCGATATCTTAATTTGGGAAACCTTGAAATCCAATCGCTACTGTGGCCTTGAGTTTGATGATTTGAAACAAACGGCCTATGAAGCAACCCTTCTTGTAGCGGCAACCTATGATATGAAAAAATCCTGCTTCTTTTCCTACTGGAAACTTTTAGTTACACGGGAATTGCGGGCTTTTTTGACTAAACATAACGGTCCTTCATCGGCTTATCTGAATATGTCCATCAGTATTGATGAAGGCGAGGAATATGAGAAAAACCAATGGATTATGCAAAGTTCCGAATGTTCGGAAAACTTAGTGACGAACCATTATAATGCGGATGAAAGCATGCAACGGTTGGCGGAAGACGTTGACAATACACTAACCCCGCAAGAGAAAGCGGTGATGGCCTATCGGATGCTTGGCTATTCCTATGAGGAGATTGCCTCCATCCTTCATTTCACGAACCGAAAACTCTGTCGTGTCATGCTTAGCATGCGTGCCAAAGTACGAACGCTCTCCAAAGATTGGGTTTAAACTTTTCTTGGGGTTTGACATCCCCCTTTTGCTATGTTATATTCTTTACGCTAGATAGTAGGATAGAGGATGAAATGATATGCGTCAAAAGATTATTTTGATTTGCTCGGAATGCTTGAGCCGGAACTATACGACCACCAAGCGTTCGCATGATTCCACAGTACGTCTGGAACTGAAAAAGTATTGTCCGAAATGCAACCGTATGACGTTGCATAAGGAAAGCAAATAGGAGGCTTACTCATGACTGTCAAAAAATACGCTCAAGAAGTCGTTAAGGAAGGCAAACGTGTCCGTTGGCCGAAGCGCGAAGATCTTCTTCCCGCCATCGTCGTTGTCGTTTTGACTGCCGCCTTCTTTGCCGCCATCCTTTCTTTAGAAGATGCCGCCGTCGGTAAACTGCTTGGTGCTCTTGAACAAGTGTTCGCCACGTTCAATAAGTAGGAGATTGCCCCATGGAACAAGCAGAAAAATCCTGGTACGTTGTTAACACGTATTCCAGCCACGAGAAAAAAGTCGCGACCAACCTGATGCGTCGGGTTGAGTCCATGAATTTACAAAACTTTGTCTTCCGCATCATTGTCGCGGAGCAAGAAGAACCCGTTTTGAAAGATGGCCTTCCCACCGGCAAAACGAAAATGAAAAATCTTTATCCCGGTTATGTGTTCATTGAAATGATCATGACCGATGAAGCCTGGTACATGGTCCGTAACACTCCGGGTGTTACCGGATTCGTCGGGTCTTCCGGCGGCGGTACCAAACCGTTCCCTGTTCCTCGTGAACAAATCGAACCCGTCTTGAAGAGAATGGGTATGATCGACAGCGGTATGTACGAACGTTACGAAGTGGGCGACCTGGTTAAGGTTATCCGCGGTCCGCTCGAAGGTACCGAAGGTACGATTCAAAGCATCGACAAAGAAACCGGCACCGTCAAGGTCGAAACCGTCTTCTTCGGAAGATCGACCGCCGTCGACGTCGACTTCAGCGAAATCGAAAAGATTTAAACTTAAGAAACCACAAGGAATTGTGGTTTTCTTTTTCTTGACAATATGAACAAACATTCATATAATAAGGTCAAAGATGAACGCGCGTTCATATTTAGGAGGCCACGATGAGTAAACAAATATTGCCGAACGAAGAAACACTGGATGCTATGGAAAAAATGCTGAATGTAGCGAGTGACTATACTCGCCTGAAGATTCTTTTTGCTTTGATGGACGGAGAAAAGTGCGTTTCCGAAATTCAAGACATCGCGGATGCTTCTCAGTCGTTGGTCTCTCATCAACTTCGTGTGTTACGGGATAGCAAGCTCGTTGACTATCGTAAAGACGGAACCAAAGTCTGCTATTTTTTGACCGATGACCATGTTCGCAAAATTTTAAGTATCGTGCTGGACCACGTGACGGAGTAATTATGAAACAAAAATATACGATTGTCGGGCTCGACTGCGCAACGTGCGCGGTAGAAGTCGAGACTCATTTGAATAAAGACCAAAACATCGCCAAAGCCGCGGTGGACTTTGCCTCGGGAACCCTTTCGGTCAATTTCGTCGGGGAAGGTTATTCACTCGAAGATTTGGAAAAGAAGGTTCGCGAAGTTGAAAGTGAAGTTTCCCTTAAGACCGATCATTCCGAAGTAAAGAAAAACAGTTTTTTTACCAAGCGTACTTATTGGCTTTTCTTCCGCATCGTTTTTGCCTCTGCTTTGTTGGCAATTGCTCGTTATATTGATATTGATGCGCAATGGTTTAATATTGTTTTCTATGCGCTTGCGTACATGGTCGTGGCGTACGATGTTTTGTGGCAAGCGTTGAAGAATGTCTTTCGTCTGAAAGATATTTTTGATGAAAAACTTTTGATGAGCGTGGCGACGATGGGTGCTTTTGCGATTGGCGAATATCCCGAAGCCGTCCTAGTCATGTTGCTTTATCAATTGGGCGAGATTTTCGAAGAAATCGCCGTCAATCGCAGCCGAAATGCGATTCTTTCCGCCATCGATATGCGGTCCAATGTCGCCAATCTTTTTAAAGACGGAGCCATTTCGGCGGTAAATCCTAAAGATTTGGCTATCGGCGATGTGATCCTCGTCAAAACCGGGGAAGCGATTCCTACCGATGGAATCGTTGAGAGCGGACAAGCCTCTGTCGATGTCAGTTCTCTAACCGGAGAGCCTTTGCCTATTTTCGTTGAAAAAGATGCCCCTGTGTTGAGTGGTGGCGTCGTTAAAAACGGAGCCCTTCAAATCCGCGTAACCACGCTATATAAAGACAGCACTGTCAGCAAGATTCTAGATTTGATGACCAATCAAAGTGAAAACAAAGCCCGCGCCGAAAAATTCATTTCGCGATTTGCGAAAGTGTATACCCCGATCGTTTTTGCACTTGCCTTGATTTTAGCCATTGTTCCCCCGCTATTTACGGGTGAATGGCTTATCTATCTTTATCGCGCGTTGATTTTCTTAGTGGTCAGCTGCCCCTGCGCAATTGTCATCAGTGTACCGTTAACGTTCTTTGCGGGCCTAGGTTTGGCCAGCAAGCACGGCATCATCGTCAAAGGATCAAACTATTTGGACCGCTTGGTTGATATCCGTTCTGTTATGTTTGATAAAACCGGAACCATTACTCAAGGAACGTTTGTGGTCGAAAAAGTCATGCCGGAGAATATTCCGACCGAAGAGTTCATTCAAATCATTGTCTCCGTGGAAAGTCTTTCTTCCCACCCGTTAGCCAAAGCGGTCGTGGCTTCATTTTCCGAAATTCCCGAGACCTCATCGGTCACCGATTTCAGCGAAATTCCGGGAATGGGCGTCAAAGCCCGCTATCGGGGACGCGAAGTCTTGCTTGGGAACGATGCGTTGCTTTATGCCGAGAATGTTTACTTCATTCCCGCCACAGACATCGGCAGCATCATTCATGTGGCGATCGACAAGAAATATTCAGGTTACATCGTCTTAAATGATGAAATCAAGAAGAATTCCCGCAACCTGATTACGGAGCTCCGTCATCGCGGAATTTCTACGGTCATGCTTACCGGCGACTATAAAGAAAATGCAGAATACGTTGCTTACCAATTGAATGTGGATCAAACCTATTATCAATTGCTCCCTCAAGATAAAGTGGCTCATCTCGAACTGGAAATGGCCAAACAACCCGGAGCGGTCGCCTTCGTCGGAGACGGTGTCAACGACGCACCCAGTTTGGTTCGCGCCGACATCGGATTCGCCATGGGCGGTATTGGCAGCGATGCCGCGATAGAACACGCTGCCGTGGTTATTATGAACGATGATCCGCTCAAGGTCGTCGATGCCATCGATATTGCCCAAAAAGTCCGTAAACGGGCCAGCAGCAATATTGCGATTGCGTTAATTGTCAAATCGGCGGTCTTGGCCTTAGCCGTCTTTGGAATCGCTCATATGTGGATTGCGGTTCTCGCCGATGTCGGATTATCCTTGCTCTTGGTACTCAACTCATTACGACTTCTCTGGAAGAAAATTTAGACCCACAAAAAAACCTCGGCGCAAACCGAGGTTTTCTTTTTACTCTTTTTTCTCGACCGGGTTCAAGAAGGAGCCGAAGGTTTCGAGTTCTTTGCGTTTGCCGACGACATAGACGATGTCGCCCGGGTTGATGTAGTCGGTTGCCTTCGGGGCGAAGGTCCGGCTTTTACGTTTGATTAAAATCAAGTTGACCCCGAATTCATTGCGCGGGTTCAAGGCTTGAATGGTGGAAGGGTTAAAAGCGTTATTGACGGTGATTTTAACCACGGAGAAGTTATCGCCCAAAGCATAATAATCCAAAAAGTCGGCGTTTTTCAGACGGTTCGCTAGTCCAATACCGGCAGCGCGTTGCGGAGTGATGATATCGGTGGCGCCCAAGCGTTTCATGATGGCGGCATAGTATTCATCTTCGACGCGGGTGACGATGTGCTCAACGCCCATGTCTTTCAAAATAACGGTGGTCAAAATGGACGCTTGCAGATTATCGCCAAAGGCGACGATGGCGTGCGTGACGTGGTGAATGTCTAATTCGCGCATGGCTTTTTCGTTGGTGGAGTCGGCGACGAAAGCGGTCGGAACCAAGTGCGAAGCTTTCCGCACGCGTTCCTCATCCAAATCGATGGCGATTACGTCCGAATCAAGGGCAACGAGTTCTTCGACGATGGCCATGCCGAATTGGCCCAGCCCGATGACGGCAAATGATTTTTTAGTTTGCATACTTTATCCTCCCAAAACTAACCGATCGGTAAGTTTTCTTCAATGTAAGCGAATGGCTTCTTGTTTTCGCGAGTCATCGCATCTGAGAACATCGCGATGGTGGTCATCGGTCCGACCCGGCCGAGGAACATTAATAATATTAATACAATTTTGCTTCCGACGGTTAACAAGGGTGTAACACCTTGCGATAAACCGACCGTGCAGAAGGCTGAGAAGGCTTCAAAGACATAAGCGGTGGAATCGAACGCAGCCAACTCCGGACGATTGACTTCCAACCGTTCGATGATCACGAATCCGACCATGACCGCGACCAAGGCGATGGCGGTTAAAGAGAAGGCTTTGACGATCGTGGAATTAGAGAACGTTCGCTTGAATGCATGCGGATGCTTACCCGAGATGAACGAATAGATGGTCAGGAAGACGATGAACCCAGTGGTTGTTTTAATACCGCCGCCGGTCGAGAGCGGGGAAGCACCGATGAACATCAAAACGCAAATTATTAAGCGGCCTGCCAACGAAACCGTGTTCATGTCCACCGTTGAAAACCCTGCAGTACGGGCGGTGACACTGGAAAATAAAGCCTGCCAAACAGAGAGATTGCTGACACCGAACTCAACCCCGTATAGGATCACGGCTCCGCCAACAATTAAAACGGCGGTGGTGAATAAAACAATCTTCGTATAAACCGACCAATTGCGAATACGTTTGAAACGTAAAAGTTCAATGATGACCGGGAAACCAAGACCACCGAAAACAATCAACGCCATCGTATTAATATTGATGATTGGATCATTGGCGTAGGCGACGAAACTTGTGCTTCCGAGAAGATCGAACCCTGCGTTGTTAAAGGCGGAAATGGAGTGGAAAACGGAGAATAAAATACCCTCTGACCAACCAAAGCGAGGAACGAAAACTATGGCGTAAATAAGGGCTCCGAAGACTTCAATGGTCAAGGTAATCAAAAGCATTTTTCGGACGAAACGGATAATGCCGTGAATCGAATCCAAACTTAAGGCTTCCTTGATGATGTAACGGTCAATAAAACCAAGATGGCCACCGACCGCGGTAACGATAAAGGTGAAGACGGAAATAAAGCCTAAACCGCCAAGTGAAATCAAAATCATCATGACGATTTTGCCAAACAACGTTAACTGGGCGGCGATGCTGGCGTAAGGGGAAAGGCCGGTCACGCAAACCGCCGACGTCGCCGAGAAGAAGGCGTTAATCAAACGGGTTCCCCAATCAAAATTCCAGGGAGTTGCCTCCGAGGCTAAATTGGTTCCTCCGGACATCGCTTCGACCGGGAGATTGCTCCAGGGCAACCATAGCAAAACAGTGCCGACGAGAATGATGGCGGCAAAGCTGATTAGTACCAAGCCATAAGGCGATCTGTTTTTCCGTTTGAACATAAAGTGACTCCGTCAGTAACATTTTTGGTGTCGGGGTTATTATATTCTATCTACCCTCAATTGTCCATTATTCACAAAGACAAAAAGAAACGCCTTTTGCTTGGTTTTCAATGGCAAAACCCCTTTGTTTTTTTCAAAGACCCCGTTTTTGTTCTTCAAAAACCTTGTGTGAACAGGGGCGCCTCCCGTGTATGTGCGTATGAAAAAATTAAAAATTTTTCTTGCCTGTGCATACGCATTCGAGTATAATAAGTCACGCATAGGCTTTCACGGGCGAGACCCCAAGAAAAACCTAAGCTATGCTTAGTGGAAGGACACCGATGAGTCCCTTGACCACAGCACGTAAAAACACAAAACCAGGAGGTGTGTCACGTGAGTAAAAAAATCGCGAAGGTCGTGAAGATGGAACTTCCGGCCGGAGAAGCGAAACCCGGACCTAAATTAGCGTCAGCGGGTATCGTCATGCCGAAGTTCTGCACGGACTTCAATGCCAAGACTGCCGACCGTAAAGGTCAAATCGTACCCGTCATCATTACGGCGTATGAAGACAAATCATTCGATTATGTCATCAAGACGTCTCCCGTTGCTGGGTTGTTGATGAAAGAAGCCGGTATTTCTAAGGCGTCGGCAAACGCCAAAACGACTAAAGTTGGCCATATCAGCAAGGCCGCTTTACGTAAGATTGCCGAATACAAGTTGCCCGATCTCAATTGCAACGATATCGAAGCCGCGATGAAAGTCGTGGAAGGATCCGCTCGCAATATGGGCATCACCATCGACGACTAACACACAGTGGAAGGGAAATCCCCGTTAGTACCACAAAGGAGAAAAAAATGAAGAAAGGTAAAAAGTACCAAAACGTAGCCAAATTGGTGGATGCGACCAAGTTCTACACCATCGAAGAAGCTGCTGAATTAGTCAAAAAGACGGCAATCACGAAGTTTGATTCGACCATTGACGTCTCATTCCGCCTCAATGTCGATCCCAAACAAGCGGATCAACAAATCCGTGGCACCGTCATCCTGCCGCACGGAAACGGTAAATCCAAGAAAGTCTTAGCCATCACCCACAAAGTCGATGAAGCCAAGGCGGCCGGAGCCGATTTCGCCGGTGGCAAAGAATTGCTCGAGAAAATCGCCAAAGAAAACTGGTTTGACTACGATGTCATCGTCGCCACTCCGGATATGATGGGCGAACTCGGCAAAATGGGTAAAATCTTAGGCCCGAAAGGCTTAATGCCGAACCCCAAGACCGGAACCGTTTCGATGGACATCGCGAAAGCCGTCCAAGAAATCAAAGCCGGTAAAGTCGAATACCGCGTTGACAAGGAAGCCAATTTACACGTTTCCATCGCCCGCGCCAGCTTCGATGTCCAAAAGATCATCGACAACCTTCATGTCATCTGCGAAACGATCGTCAAGGTCCGTCCCGCAGCCGTGAAAGGCACCTATATCAAAACTGCCGTCATCCATACGACCATGGGTCCGGCCATCAACTTGACGTTCAACGGTCGTTAATTTCCTGAAAGCTATCAATATACCTAAGACAGCAACGGCCAAGGGGCTTAATCATGTTGCCGAGGTGTAGGATAATTACGAAATTATTCTCGCTCACCCAGTGAGAACTCACCGTATATTGAAGCCTCATAGTCGAAAATCTAAACAGGAGGTGAAATCGATGAATCAAGAAATCTTGAAATCGAAGCAAGCGATCGTAGACGAAGTCACGACTGCGGCCAAAGCGGCGAATTCCATCGTTATCGTGGAATATCGCGGGTTAACCGTTGCTCAATTGACTGATTTACGGAAAAACTTGCGCAAAATCGGCGCGACCCTGAGCGTGTACAAAAACTCGCTCGTCGGAAGAGCACTCTCGTCCCTAGGCGTTAAAGACCTCGGCAGTGCGCTCGAAGGCCCGAACGCGTTCGTGTTCAGCAAGGACACGGTCGCCGGACCGAAAGCCGTCATCTCGTTCGCGAAACGCAACGAGCACTTAGTCGTCAAAGGCGGCGTCATCGAAGGTAAGGCGGCTTCTGCGGCCGACGTTAAAACCGTTTCGATGTTACCCGGTAGGGAAGGCTTAATCAGCATGTTCCTATCTTGCTTACAATCGCCCATCAGTTCGTTTGCCCGCACCGTTCAAGCGGTCGCCGACAAACAAAATTAACGCCCATTAACGGAGGAAACACAAAATGGCAAAGTTAACCAAAGAAGAAATCATCGCTTCCTTAAAAGAGATGACCATCGTTGAACTCAACGAATTAGTCAAAGCTGTCGAACACGAATTCGGCGTCACTGCCGCCGCCCCGGTTGCCGGTGCGAAAGCTGCCGCTGTTGAAGAAGAAGCCCCGGTTGCCAAAGGACCGAGCGAAGTCTCCCTCATCCTCAAGGCCGTCGGCCAAACCAAAGTTGCCGTCATTAAGGCCGTCCAAGCCATCACCGGTTTGGGTCTTATGGATGCCAAGAAACTCGTTGACGGCGCCCCTGTCGCCATCAAAGAAAAGATTTCTCCCGTCGAAGCCGAAGAACACAAGAAAGCTCTTGTCGCTGCCGGCGCCGAAATCGAAATCAAATAGTCTTATTCCTTGTTTCGCAAAATCAGAAACCTGTCTTAGGGCAGGTTTTTACCGCATTTAAGGGGTGAAGGCTCGTGTCCCATTATTTCGTGAATGACGCATCCTTGGAATCAAAGCCAAAAATGATTAATTACGTGATAAAGGACCGGTCCTTCTCCTTAAAGACGGATGCGGGTGTCTTTAGCAAAGACCGCATCGACGAGGGAACTTTTATATTCCTCGAGACGCTGTTGGCGCTGAAGTTATCCGGACGCATCCTCGATGTCGGGTGCGGATACGGGGCTTTAGGTTTGACCTTGGCCCAGTTCTTACCCGCGTCGCAATTTGTTTTAATTGACGTTAACGCGCGTGCGGTCGCGCTATGCAATGAAAACATTGCGAGCTTACGCACACCCAACGCCGTCGCCCTTCTCAGCGACATGTACGAACATGTGGAAGGGACCTTCGATGCGATTGTCATCAACCCCCCGATCCGTGCCGGTAAAACGGTCATCTACGGAATGTTTGCGGGGGCGAAAGACCATCTCAATGACGGCGGTTCGCTCTTCATCGTCATTCGCAAATCGCATGGAGCCGAAAGCGCCGCGAACTACATCGCATCGATCTTCGGCAATTGCACGAGAATCCATCGCGCCAAAGGCTACCACGTTTATCAAGCCGTTAAGAAGTAGCGAATCGAAAACGCACATAAGGAGTAAACTATGGCACTATCAAAAAAAGAACCGAAAATGTTGTCGAACGACCGGATTGATTTTTCCAAAATTTCCGGATCTCTTCCGCTCCCGTATCTGGTTGAAATCCAAACCGAATCCTACAAATGGTTCCTTGAAGAAGGAATCCACGAAGTCCTCAATGATGTTTTCCCCATCACGAACTATGCGGAAAATCTCATTATCGAATACGTGAGCTGCCGTTTCGACAAACCGAAATATGGCTACTTGGAATGCAAAGAAAGAGATATGACTTACAACGCGCCGCTCAAAGTGACGCTTCGTTTACGTTTTAAAGACACCGGCGAAATCAAGGAAAGCGAAGTATTCATGGGCGACTTCCCGCTCATGACCGAAAGCGGCACGTTCATCATCAACGGTGCCGAACGGGTCATCGTTTCCCAACTCGTCCGTTCTCCGGGTGCTTATTTAAGCTCCACGTTGGACAAATCCGGCAAGTATCTCTTCAATGCGGACCTCATCCCGACGCGCGGGACTTGGCTCGAGTTCGAGAGCGACCAAAAAGACATTCTTTCCGTCCGTATCGATCGTCAACGGAAAATGTACGCGACCATTTTGCTTAAGGCCATCG
This sequence comes from uncultured Staphylococcaceae bacterium, assembly GCA_964552695.1. Taxonomy (GTDB): domain Bacteria; phylum Bacillota_I; class Bacilli_A; order RFN20; family CAG-826; genus CALMWE01. The sequence continues at coordinate 16,523 of CAZKHP010000004.1, forward strand.
GTTTAACCGATCCGCAAGAAATCCTGGATCTTTTTGGCCGTCGCGATCCGCTTATCAACACGCTCGAAAAAGATGGTGACACCAAATCGATTCAAGACGCTTTGGTGCAAATTTTCAAGAAGTTAAAACCCGGCGAACCGGTCACTTCCGACGGCGCCACCAACTTCCTGATTCAAAAATTCTTCGATCACAAACGTTACGACTTAGGTCGTGCGGGCCGTTACAAATACGCTAAGAAACTCGGCGTCTACAACCGTTTGCCGGGCCGTATTTTGGCAGAAAACCTCGTCAACGAAAAAGGCAAGGTCAAATACAAGAAAGACCACCTTTTGACCAAAGAAGAAGTGGATGCTTTACGCGCTGAAAAATTCTTTGAAAAAGGCGCCCACCAAGTCACTCTTCGCATCAACGAAAAACTCGACCTTCACGGCATCGTCAACGTCGTGAAAGTCTACAACAACGCCAAGAAAGAGCTCGAATGCAACGTCGTCGGGACGGATTTGAACCTGACCGAGCCGACCGTCACCATCAGCGATATCGTCGCGACCTTCTCCTATTTCATGAACGTCATGGATGGCTTCGGCGATACCGATGACATCGACCACTTAGGCAACCGCCGTGTCCGTTGCGTCGGTGAATTGATTCAAAACCAATTCCGCATCGGTTTGAGCAAAATGGGCAAAGCCGTCAAGGAAAAGATGTCCATTTCCGAAATCGACAACGTCACGCCGCAAAACCTCGTCAACATCCGTCCGCTCACTGCGGCGATCAAAGAATTCTTCGCGACCTCGCAACTTTCGCAATTCATGGACCAAACCAACCCCTTGGCCGAATTGACCAATAAGCGTCGTCTCTCCGCGTTAGGCCCCGGCGGCTTAACCCGCGACCGCGCCAGTTTCGAAGTCCGCGACGTTCACTACAGCCACTACGGCCGTATCTGCCCGATTGAAACCCCTGAAGGTCAAAACATCGGTCTTATTAACAACCTTTCCTGCTATGCCAAAGTCAACAAATACGGCTTCATCGAAACCCCGTACCGCAAAGTCGATAAAGCGACCGGCCGCGTTTTAGATGAAACTGAATACCTCTCCGCCGATCAAGAAAGAACGCACATCATCGCTCAAGCCAACGTGAATTTGGCCGATGACGGCACCATTCTTGATGAAACGGTCATTGCCCGTAAAGACGGCGAAAACATCATCGCCGATAAATCGCAAATCGATTACATCGACGTTTCGCCCAAACAAATCGTCTCCATCGCCTCGGCCTGTATTCCGTTCCTCGAAAACGATGATACGACCCGTGCGTTGATGGGCGCGAACATGCAACGTCAAGCCTTACCGCTTCTCAAACCGCACGCCCCGTTTGTCGGAACCGGTCTTGAACCGATCATCGCCCGCGACTCCGGCTCGGCCGTGGTAGCAACTGCCGATGGTATCGTCACCTTCGTCGACTCCAAGAAGATCGTGGTGCTCGAAGGCAAAGAAGAACACACCTATCGTTTACAAAAATTCGGCCGCAGCAACCAAGGGACTTGCATCAACCAAACCCCGATCGTCAAACTCGGCGCGAAAGTGAAGAAAGACACCGTCATCGCTGACGGACCCGCTATGGAAAACGGCGACTTGGCCCTTGGCCAAAACGTCACCATCGCGTTCATGACCTGGAACGGATACAACTACGAAGACGCCGTCATCATGTCCGAACGCTTGGTCAAAGACGATGTTTACACCTCCATTCACATTGAGGAATACGACATCGAATGCCGCGATACCAAACTCGGTAACGAAGAAATCACCCGCGATGTTCCGAACATCAACGAAGATGCGAAAGCCTTCCTCGATGAACGCGGCATCATCATCCCGGGCGCTGAAGTTAAAGAAGGCGACATCCTCGTCGGTAAGGTCACTCCGAAAGGACAAACCGAACCCACGCCGGAAGAAAAATTACTCATGGCGATCTTTGCCGAGAAAACCAAAGAAGGCAAAGACTCCTCCTTACGCGTCCCGCACGGCGGCGCCGGCATCGTTCTCGATGTCAAGATTTTCTCACGCAAGAAAGGTGACGAACTGTCGCCCGGCGTGAACGAAGTCGTCCGTGTCTACATCGTCCAAAAGAGAAAAATCTCTGAAGGCGATAAGATGTCCGGACGTCACGGTAACAAAGGCGTTATTTCCCGGATTCTCCCGGTCGAAGACATGCCGTTCTTACCCGATGGCACACCCGTCGACATCATGCTCAACCCGCTCGGCGTCCCGAGCCGTATGAACATCGGCCAAATCCTTGAAATCCACTTAGGTATGGCCGCCAAGAAACTCGGTATGAAGCTTGCTTCCCCGGTTTTCGATGGTATCTCCAACGAAGAAATTTATGACCTCATGAATAAAGCCGGATTGGCCGAAGACGGAAAGACCGTCTTGTTCGATGGCCGTACCGGTGAACGTTTCGACGAGCGCATCTCGGTCGGCGTCATGTACATGATCAAACTCGTGCACATGGTCGACGACAAGTTACACGCCCGTGCGACCGGACCTTATTCCTTAGTCACGCAACAACCGCTCGGCGGCAAAGCCCAAAACGGTGGTCAACGCTTCGGCGAAATGGAAGTCTGGGCCCTCGAAGCCTATGGCGCTGCGCATACGTTACAAGAAATTCTCACGATCAAATCCGATGACCGCGTTGGTCGCCGTAAGACCTACGAAGCCATCATCAAAGGGTTCGATATCCCCCGTCCGGGCATCCCCGAATCCTTCAAAGTGTTGCAAAAAGAAATGCAATCTCTCGGCATGGACGTCAAACTGCTTGACTCCGATGGCGAAGAGATCGATATGGACGCTTTAGCCAAAGAAGCTTTGGCCGAAGAAAGAAAGATTAACTCGACTATCCGAGCGCTCACCGGCGAATCCGTCGTGGAGCAGACCGAGAATATGCACGAAGTTAATCTGGATGAGTAAAGGAGGGCACTGAAATGTTTGATGTCAATCGCTTAGCAGCCATCCAAGTCGGCTTAGCCTCTCCCGAAAAAATCCGTTCGTGGTCTCATGGTGAAGTCAAGAAACCGGAGACGATCAACTACCGCAGCCAAAAACCGGAAATGACCGGCCTCTTCTGCGAAAAGATTTTCGGGCCGAGCAAAGACTACGAATGCCATTGCGGCAAATACAAGAAGATCCGTTTCCAAGGCGTCGTGTGCGAACGTTGCGGTGTCGAAGTCATCTCGAAGGAAGTCCGTCGCGAACGCATGGGCCACATCGAATTAGCTTCTCCCTGCACTCACATCTGGTATTTGAAGGGTATCCCTTCACGGATGGGTCTCATCCTGGATGTCTCTCCCAAACAATTGGAAGAAGTCATCTACTTCGCCGCACACATTTGCTTAAATCCCGGCAAATCCGAAGTCCTTTACTACCGTCAATTCCTCGATGAAAAGACGGCCCGTGTGGAATTCACCGCCGCGATCCGTGCCTTACAAGGCCAATTCGAAGAAGGCTCTTACGACAAAACCCGTAGCGAAGAGTTGATCGCCAAGATGGAAAATCCGGCGGAAACCTTTGACTTCTATACCATCGCCAGCTTCATTTCCAAATTCACCGGCGCCGAATTCGGCGAAGGTGCCGAAGCCGTTAAGAGACTTCTTAAGGAAGTCAACCTCGACAACGAATTCGACAACATCCAAAAAGATTTACGTGATTGCACCGGCCAACGCCGTGCCAAATTGACCAAACGCTTGGAAGCTATCGAAGCGTTCCGCAACAGCGGCAACCGTCCCGAATGGATGGTCCTCGAAGTGCTGCCGGTCATTCCGCCCGATCTTCGCCCGATGCTCCAACTCGATGGCGGCCGTTTCGCGACCAGCGATCTCAACGACCTCTATCGTCGTGTCATTACCCGGAATACCCGTTTAAAGAAACTCATCGACATGAATGCCCCTTACGTCATCTTAATGAACGAAAAGCGGATGCTTCAAGAAGCCGTCGATGCGCTCATTGATAACGGCCGTCGCAACAAACCTGTCCAAGGTGCCGGCGGACGTCCGCTCAAGTCCTTGTCCAGCGCCCTCAAAGGCAAACAAGGCCGCTTCCGTCAAAACCTCTTAGGCAAACGGGTTGACTATTCCGGTCGTTCCGTTATCGCCATCGGACCGGATCTCAAGATGTTCCAATGCGGTTTACCCCGTGAAATGGCCATCCAATTGCTCCGTCCGTTCATTGCCTCGATTTTGATTAAACGTGGTTATGCCAACGCCCATAAACAAGCCGACAAGATCATCGACCGCTACGATGAAGTGGTGTTCGATATCGTCGAAGAAATCATCGGCGACCACCCCGTCTTACTCAACCGTGCTCCGACGCTTCACCGTCTCGGTATTCAAGCGTTCCAACCCAAGTTGGTTGATGGCCGTGCCATCCGGTTGCACCCGTTAGTCTGTACCGGATTCAACGCCGACTTCGATGGCGACCAAATGGCCGTTCACGTCCCCTTAAGCAAAGCCGCTCAAGAAGAAGCGCTCAATCTCATGTTGGCGTCCAACAACATCTTGGGCCCGAAAGATGGAAAACCGATCGTCACCCCGTCGCAAGACATGGTGCTTGGTAACTACTATCTGACCCTTGAATCCACCAAAGAAGATTTCCTCAAGAAATCCGAAAAGTGCAAAGCCATCGGCGATGTCGAAGAAGCCGAACGTTATGAACGTTACGCTCATAGCGAAGGCAAAGTCTTCCGCAACGTGGACGAAGTCTTCCTCGCCTATCAAACCAAACAAATTCACTTGCATAACCGCATTGCTTTACCGGCCCGCGCGTTAGGCAAGACCGGTTTCACCGAAGAGATGAACAAGAAATACTTAATCACCTCCGTCGGTAAGATCATCTTCAACCAAATCTATCCGCTCGACTTCCCGTTCCTCAACGACACTCCCGCGAGCAACGGTGGAGCCTTCACGGATAGCTACATCAATAAATATCTGGTTCCGCAAGGCACCGATATCAAAGGTCACATTGCCCGTCAAGCGCTGATCCCGCCTTTCAAGAAAGGCAACTTAGCCGCGACGATCAATGAAATCTTCCATCGTTATGGCACATCCAAGACCAGCGCCATCCTCGATAAGATGAAAGACCAAGGCTTCCGTTTCGCGACGGTCGCCGGCATTACCGTTTCCATCGCCGACGTCAATGTCGTCGCCGGAAAAGAGAAGATGCTGGCCGAAGGCGATGCCAAAGTCGAACAAATCGACCGCTTATTCGCCAAAGGTTTGTTGACCGGCGATGAACGCCATCAACACATCGTTAACGTCTGGAACCAAGTCCGTGTGGACGTCGGTAACGCCCTCGAAGCGCAATTCAAGACCAACAACCGCAACCCGGTGTTCATGATGTCCGACTCCGGCGCTCGTGGCAGCAAAGACAACTTTACGCAATTAGCCGGTATGCGCGGCTTGATGAATAACGCCCTTGGCGAAGCCATCGAATTGCCGGTTAAATCCAGCTTCCGTGAAGGCTTGACCGTGTCGGAATTCTTCATTGCCACCCACGGTGCCCGTAAAACCGGTGCCGATACCGCTCTTCGTACCGCTGACTCGGGCTACTTAACCCGACGTCTGGTCGATGTCTCTCAAGACGTCATCATCCGTGAAGAAGATTGCCACACCGACCACGGCTTCCTGGTCTTCGAAATCCGCGATACCAGCCGTGACGCCGTCATCGTTCCCTTCAAAGACCGCTTAGTCGGCCGCTACACGATGCGCGACGTGATTCACCCCGAAACGGGCGAAGTCATCGTCAAAGGCAACGTGATGATGGATGAGCAAGATGCCGATCGCATCATTGCCGCCAAAATCCAAGAAGTCGAAATCCGCTCGTTGTTTGGTTGCGAAACCAAAGACGGCGTCTGCAAACATTGCTACGGCCGTAACTTGGCCACAGGCAAAGAAGTCTCCATCGGCGAAGCCGTGGGTATCATGGCGGCCCAATCCATTGGTGAACCGGGTACTCAATTAACGATGAGAACCTTCCACTCCGGCGGTGTTGCCGGTAGCGATATTACCCAAGGTTTGCCGCGGGTTCAAGAACTTTTCGAAGCTCGTAACCCCAAAGGCGAATCCGAAATCAGCGAGATCACCGGCGAAGTCAAGACGATCGAAGAAAGCTCCGGCCGTTACACGATTGTCGTCAAGAACGATCTCGAAGAACGTGTCTATAACACCAACTATGGCGCGCGTTTACGCGTCAAACTCGGCGATAAAGTCAAGAACGGTCAAAAACTGACCGAAGGTGCGATTTCCCCGAAACGCTTACTCGAAGTCTCCGATATTACCGCGGTCGAACGTTACATCCTCAAGGAAGTCCAAAAGGTGTACCGTGCCCAAGGTATCGGCATTTCCGATAAGCACATCGAAGTCATCGTCCGTCAAATGCTCCGTAAAGTCGTCATCATCGAAGGCGGCGACACCGATATGCTTCCGGGGACCCGCATCGATGTCATCTCGTTTACCGATAAGAACGAAACTGCCATTCTCGAGGGCAAACACCCCGCCATGGCGAGCCCGCTCGTCCTCGGTATCACCAAAGCCGCGCTTGAAACCGAATCGTTCCTCAGCGCTGCCTCCTTCCAAGAAACCACGCGCGTCCTTACCGATGCGGCCATCAAAGGCAAGACGGATCGTCTCCATGGCTTGAAGGAAAACGTCATTACCGGTAAGCTCATTCCGGCCGGACGCGGATTACTCACGATCGAAGACGAAGACAAAATCCTCGGCGACTTCGATGTCCGCAGACGCATGGAAGAAACCCGCGATAACTACCGCGAAGCCAACGACCGTAAAGACGAAGAGTATAC
>CAZKHP010000005.1:0-22826 GCA_964552695.1 uncultured Staphylococcaceae bacterium
GCAACGCTTCCTTTATCTGTCTTCTTGACTGTGTTTATCGCCACGAAATCCCAAAAAGAATTCGTAAAATACCAGGTCAAACTCGGACGTCTCAACTCTCACATCGAAGAAAACTACAGTGGTTACAAAGTCGTCAAACTCTTCAACAAGGAAGAGGAATCCACCCAAGTTTTCAAATCCATTAACGACGATATGTCAAAAGCCGATCGTATGTCTCAATTCCTTTCAGGAATCATCTTCCCGATGCTTCGTTTCGTGAACAACCTCGGTTTCGTGGGCGTCAGCGTCGTGGGTGGTTTAATCAGTTCCAACGCCCCCGCGGAAGCCTTATCGAACATGGTGGCCTTCTTCATGTTCATCAGCATCTTCCAACAACCCTTCCAACAAATCGGTCAAATCAGTAATATTATTCAATCCACCGTCGCTGCCGCCGAACGTATCTTTGCCGTTTTGGATGAAACGGAAATGACTCCCGATGACGTCAATGCGATTGCCACCGAAGAGAACATCCAAGGAAAAGTCGACTTCGAAAATGTCTTCTTCTCCTACAATCCCCAAACTCCGTTAATCGAGGATATGAACCTCCACGTCAATCAAGGCGACAGCATCGCCATTGTTGGCCCGACTGGCGCTGGAAAGACGACCATTGTCAATCTCATCATGCGTTTCTATGAACTCAACTCCGGTTCCATTAAATTGGACGGTATCGATATCACGCATTATACACGTGAAGCTTTGCGTGGCAGCGTCGGTATGGTTCTCCAAGATACCTGGCTCTTCAGCGGTTCCATCAAAGACAACATCCGTTATGGACGGGAAGACGCTACCGATGAAGAAATCATTGAGGCGGCGCAATCCGCTCATGCACACCACTTTATTTCCACCTTACCGGGAGGCTACGATTTTGTCCTCAACGAAGACGGAACGAACATCTCGCAAGGGCAACGTCAATTAATTACGATTGCCCGCGCTATTCTCAGCAAACCTAAAATTCTCATCTTAGATGAGGCGACCAGCAGCGTCGATACGCGCACCGAGTTGGCCATTCAGGAAGCTATGGCGCGCTTAATGAAAAATCGAACCAGCTTCGTCATCGCTCACCGTCTGTCTACCATTAAAAACGCCAAGACCATCTTGGTTATGAACAAAGGCAAGATTGTGGAAACGGGTAACCATCAAGAGCTGCTTGCAAAGAAAGGTTTCTATGCCGATCTCTACAACGCTCAATTCTCGGGAACCAACCCGTTAGCGCCAAAAGAAGCCGAATAAAGAAAAGGGGGGAACATTGCGTTCCTCCTTTTTTATTGATTGAGAATCATTAAGTCAATTAGCATTTCGTCTTCTGTCATTCCTGCGTGATGGGCTTTAAATTTTGCGTGAGCGATTTTTCCATCTATGAGGTAATCGAAAGCTTTGTAGTCAATAGCAACCGCCATATAATCTCCGATGAATTCTTTGCAGACCGGGTGCGGTTTTCCTTCACCGAACCATTGTTGTTCAAGAACTTCTTTGCGCTTCAAAAGGATAAATTCTTGTCCGTAATAACGTTCAAAGAGTTTTTCGAAACGTTTCTTTTGCAAAGGTTTTACGAAAAAGAAGGGAGCGCGCGGTTCATTGGAAAACATGCGTTTCGTGGTGGCATAAAAATCGGCATGCTCTTCCATCGCCAGAAAATCGACATCCACCAAACCATGGTCGGCTAAAACAAGGAAAAGCGTGTCTTCGTGCTTCTTGGCTAAATCCAAAACACCCCGGGCAATGTCCTCAATCGTTTGATGGACAATGGGGGCGCCCACGCCGTTTTGATGAATCAAACCATCGGGTTGATGCCAATAACCATAAATGAATTTAGGTCGGGAATCCGAACAAATGAATTCCATTTTTGTGAAAAAGTCTGGCAAATCCGCCACGGTTCCTCCCGCTACAATGGTGGGCCATAGGCTCGTGACATAGAGTTCGGGATGTTTTCTGGAGATTAAAGTCAGAATGCCGTCATAGGGAGCTTTTTCTTTGAGGGCATTCCCCGGTGCGACCTTGACTTTGGTCACACTGTCATCATTATTAAAGACATCGACATTCCGTTTAAATTCTTTGAAGTATTGGTTCCATCCCAGCCATCCCGTTTCGATTGGAAACTTTCCATTCAATAGGCTGGTCGTGGCGGCCACGGTTGTCGGCGGAAACGTGGATGTGATGGTTTTAAAAACGGTTCTTCGGAATGGATGGTCGGGAGACAAGTGGCGGTCAAGAAGCGCCTTTCCCATGCCATCAAAGAGGAGCACTACGACTTTGTCGTGCTTTAAAAGAATGTCGTCGACATCTTTCATCGTGGAATGAAACGTCGGAACGCCATATTTGTTCAAAAACGAATTGGATAGATTAACGAGGCAATTGTTATAATCGGGACGAAGCAGTTTCATTGATTAAATTCCTTAAGACCCACATAGAACTTTTTCAGTTTTGAGTAGAGTTTGGTATAGACCTTACGATACAGGTAATCATAACGTGTGTGTGCTTTGTGATCAGGAATGAACGTTTTGGAGGGATGAACCATGGCATCAATGGCGTCATGGTAACTCGAGAAGTCGCCGTGAGCGGTAAACGCTAAGATGGCGGTTCCCAGACTGGCTGTTTCATAAGTTTGAATGCGCGACACCGGCAATCCAAATATATCTGCGGTGATTTGGCAGATGGCATCGCTTTGAGAACCACCGCCCGAGACACGGATTTCTTTGATCTTGTGGTGTTGCCGTTTTTCCATGCCTTCTAGGCCTTCGCGAAGAGCATAGGCAATGCCTTCGACGATTGCGCGATAAAGGTGAATGTGGGTATGGGTATCTGTCCAGCCAATGACGGCACCTTTTGCTTCCGGATGACGGAGACTCGGTCCCCAATAAGGTTGGAGAACTAATCCGTGCGATCCCGGTTCGATGTTCATCATGGCTTTGTTTAAGATTTCCTCGGTCGCCATTTTTTGAATCGTGGCTTCCGCAGATTCGCTCACGCCAAACTCTTTTTTGAACCAAGTAACCATCCAATAACCACGGTATACTTGGACTTCCATGTTGTATAAATTCGGAATTGATGCCTGATATGCCGGTAAAAACGGTTCCGGTTCGATGTATTTGGGGTTGGATACTTCAATGCTCGAGGCTGTTCCGTAGGAGATGCTGGCCATGTCGTTGGTTAAGCATCCGGTGCCAATGGTTTCGGCGCCTTTGTCGGTTCCTCCAGCATAAATCGGTAACCCTTGGGGAAGTCCTGTTTGATGAGCACAATCTTCGGTCACGATGCCAAGTTGTTCACCTGGTTTGACTAGGTCACAAAGAAGTTTTCTAGGAATACCGAAGATGGGGGCTTTCAAGGCATTGTCTTTATACCATTCACCTTTTTTGAAATCGATCGGAAAGTGTCCGGTTTGGTTGGCGGAACTGTCGATAAGTTTTCCGGTAAGAAGAAAGGTTAAGAAAGTTGACAGATGAACATAGTGGGCTATTTTTTCCCAATTTTCGGGTTCGTGTTGCTTAATCCAGCGGGCGGGGGTTCGCCGTGTATTCATCATGACCGTGTCGGTCAACCCCGTCAGTTTAAAGAGAACATTCCGCAAAGCGCCATAATTGGGTTTGTCTGTGGATTCACGTTGATCGAGCCACAAGATGGTCGGGCGAACCACATTCATATCTTTATCCAAGAATACGGGGGAATCACGGAAGCACGTCATGGCCATTGTCGTGACACGTGATAAGATTTCCGGATATTTCGTGGCAAGCTCTTTTGTGGCGGAGCACAAAGTGTCCCAATAGTATCTTGGATTTTGTTCCGCATATCCCGGTTTCAGTGAGAAATAGGCGGGTTCATAGGGACGTTTTGCCATAGCAATTGTCTGGCCTGTTTTATCAAAAATCATCGTACGCACGCTTTGCGTGCCGAAATCGATGGTAAGCGCCAAAGGCTGATTATTCATATCGTTCCACTTCCTCTATAGACTTAATGATAACAAAAAAAACTACCAATGCACCCTTTATCTGGGTTTTTAAATAAAAATTCGTTCATGGTAACGCTTTTATGGCCTTTTCGGGAGCGTTTTATTGGTGAAGGGCGTTAATATCTATGATATTATATTTTTTGTGAGTGGCTACCCGTTCTGCATGGGTACACCCGTTTAGGAGGAAAGAAAATGCAAGAAAAGAAGTACGTTTACCCCTTCGAACAAGCCTATGGATTAGGCAAAGAACTCTTAGGTGGTAAAGGTGCTGGCTTAGCGGAAATGACGCACATCGGCGTCCCGATCCCGCAAGGTTTCACGATTACAACCGAAGCCTGCACTCTTTATTATGACAGTGGCAAGAAATTGCCTGAATTCCTGATTAATTCGATTTACGAAAACGTCAAAGGTATCGAAAAAGTTACCGGAAAGAACTTTGGCGGAAAGCACAATCCTTTACTCGTCAGCGTCCGTTCGGGCGCCCGCGTTTCCATGCCGGGCATGATGGACACCATCTTAAACCTTGGTTTAAATGATGTGACCGTCGCTGCCTTAGCCAAAGAAACCGGCAATGAACGCTTTGCGTTCGACTGCTACCGCCGTTTCGTCTTGATGTTCACGAACATTGCCAAAGGCCATCCCCGTGTTGAGATGGACAAGATGCTTGAACACTTGAAAGAAACCAAAGGCTACAAATCGGATACTGATTTGAATGCCGCCGACCTCAAAGGTTTGGTTGCCAAATACAAAGACTACTACAAGAAGACGTTCAATGAAGACTTCCCGGCTGATCCCTATGTTCAACTAATCGAAGCCATCACCGCGGTCTTCCGTTCTTGGGATAACCCCCGTGCGAACGTCTACCGCAAGATGAACAACATCCCGTATTCTTGGGGCACCGCTGTCAACGTTCAATCCATGGCGTTCGGCAATAAAGGCGAAACCTCCGGAACCGGCGTTGCGTTCTCCCGTTCGCCCTCGACCGGCGAAAAACACGTGTTTGCCGAGTATTTACCGAATGCTCAAGGCGAAGACGTCGTCGCGGGTATCCGTACTCCTCTTTCCATTGAAGAATTAGGCGTTCGTATGCCGGATGTCTACAGACAATTCAAAGAAACCATCGCCAAGATGGAAAACCACTACAAAGACATGCAAGACATGGAGTTCACCGTCGAAGAAGGCAAACTTTACTTCTTGCAAACCCGTAACGGCAAGAGAACCGCTGCTGCTGCTCTCAAGATCGCTTGCGATTTAGTCGACGAAGGTTTGATTTCTGAAGAAGAAGCCGTCCTTCGCGTTGAACCCAAAGCTTTGGATAGCTTGCTCCACCCGAGCTTCGATTCCAAGGTCTTAAAGACCCTCAAGCCCATCGGCGAAGGTTTACCTGCCTCTCCGGGTGCTGCTACTGGTAAAGTGGCGTTCACCGCTGAAGAAGCTCACAAACGTCACGCCGCCGGCGAAAAAGTCGTCCTTGTCCGTGCCGAAACCTCTCCTGAGGACATCGAAGGCATGGTCGCTTCCGAAGGTATTCTAACCATGCGCGGCGGTATGACCAGCCACGCGGCCGTCGTTGCTCGCGGTATGGGCAAATGCTGTGTCGCCGGTTGCGGCACCGCAGTCATCGATGAAGAAGCCAAAACTCTCAAACTCAACGGCAAAGTTTACACCACGAAGGACGTCATCTCACTTGATGGCTCGACCGGATTGGTTTATGACGGCGACGTTAAGAAAGTTGAACCCGAACTCACCGGCTACTTTGGCCGTATGATGGCTTGGGCCGACAAATACCGGACCTTGAAGGTTCGTGCCAACGCCGATACTCCGAAAGATGCCAACCAAGCCGTTAAATTCGGCGCCGAAGGCATCGGCCTCTGCCGTACCGAACACATGTTCTTCGACAAAGACCGGATCTTCCACATGAGACGGATGATCTTGGCCGACAGCGTCGAAATCCGTGAACAAGCGTTGGAAGAACTCCTTCCGTACCAACAAAGCGACTTCTATGGTTTATTTATGGCCATGAAGGAGAAGAATGTTAACATTCGTTTGTTGGATCCGCCTCTCCATGAATTCCTCCCGACCGAAGAAGACAAGATTGAAGAATTGGCGAAATCGCTCGGACTTTCCGTCGAAGATGTCAAAGCTCGTATTTCCTTCTTACACGAATTCAACCCGATGATGGGTCACCGTGGCTGCCGTCTTGACGTTTCCTATCCGGAAATCGGCAGAATGCAAGCCCGCGCCATTATCCGCGCCGCGATCCAAGCTCAAAAAGATCTTGGTCATGCGGTTACTCCCGAAATCATGATTCCGCTCGTCCTTGATGTCAAAGAACTCAAGTTCGTTAAGAACATCATCGTCGAAACCGCGGATGAAGAAATCAAGAAAGCCGGCGTCAAACTTTACTACGAAGTCGGCACGATGATTGAAATCCCGCGAGCCGCTTTACTTGCCGGTGAAGTTGCCACCGAAGCGAAATTCTTTAGCTTTGGTACCAACGACTTAACCCAAATGACGTTCGGCTTCAGCCGTGACGATGCCGGTAAATTCTTGCCGGATTACTACGCCACCAAGATTTTCGAACAAGATCCGTTCCAAAACGTTGACACCCGCGGTGTCGGCCGCTTAATCAAGATGGCCGTCAGCGAAGGTCGCGCTGCGAACCCCGAACTCCACGTTGGCGTCTGCGGTGAACATGGCGGAGATCCCTTATCCATCGATTTCTTCCACAACGCCGGTTTGGACTACGTGTCCTGCTCGCCGTTCCGTGTTCCTGTCGCTCGCTTAGCCGCCGCTCAAGCCGCTGTCAAAGCCAAAAGAGCCGCTGCCAAGAAGTAGTCGCTAAACAAAAACATCCCTCGCAATGACATGTACCCCAAATCCTGGACAACCAGGAAAGGGGTACTTTTTTATGAGGTATACAAAAGAAGAGAAGATTGAGTGGGTGAGATTGTACAAGGAAGGAAAGTCATTTGCTACTCCGGCAGGAGTCTCAAGGCACGCATTCATCGCAAACGTTCGAGCGTGGACTCGGGTGAGCGACATGTTTGGCCCAGAAAGCCTTTCGCATCGATATTTTGACCGACCCTACACGGCGGAGGAAAAACTGGCGGCGGTTTCGCGGATACTTGCGGGCGAGACCTACGCGAAAGTGGCCAACTCGATGGGGATGGCCCAGGCATCGGTCGTGCTTAAGTGGGTTCGGGTCTATAGGCAAGAGGGGCTGGTGGGGTTAGAATCAATGCATAAAGGCAGGAAACCCAACATGCCTCCAGAAAAGAAAAGAAAGCCGTCAAAGAGCGAGAAGGAAGAGCTGAGCATTTTGCGTGCGAGGAACGAATACCTCGAAGCGGAGAACGCCTACTTAAAAAAACTGGACGCCTTGGTCAAGGAACGGGAGCAGGCCCCAGCCAAGGCGAGAAAGCGCGCGCAATCAAAGAACTCCGGGAAAAAGGGGTAAGGCTGCCTCTTCTTTTGAAAGTCGCGGGAGTGAGCCGGTCGACGTACTATTTCGAGACAAGAAAAAAAGACAAGGATGATAAAAATATCGATTTGATGGGTGAAATCGAATCCATTTTCAGCGAGAACAAAGGAACGTATGGGGTCGTCAGGGTTTATAAGGAACTGAGGATCCGGGGATGGGGAACAAACCATAAGAAAGTCCAGCGGCTGATGTCGAAAATGGGACTGAAAGTGAAGAGGATACGGGTAAAGTACCATTCCTACATGGGGACCTTCGGGAGCGTCGCGGATGACAAGCTGAAACGCGACTTCCAAGCGGGACATCCCAACGAGAAATGGACGACGGACGTCACGGAATTCGCCTTGCCATGGGGAAAGAGCTACTTCAGCCCGATCCTGGATATGCACGGGAGCTACCTCGTCGCCTGGGACCTCAGCATGTCGCCCAATTTCGAGCAGACCCAGCGGATGTTGGATGAGGCTTTCAGCAAAAATCCGAATCTTGACGGGCTCGTGTTCCATTCAGACCAAGGCTGGCAGTACCAGATGAAACAATACGGTGAAAAACTTCGAAGCAGAGGGATCATCCAGTCGATGTCGAGAAAAGGGAATTGCCTCGACAACAGCATCATGGAAAGCTTCTTCGGGACGATGAAGAAAGAAATGTTCTACGGTCATGAAAAAGATTTCCCAGATTTTGACTCGTTCTACGCGGCAGTCAGTGAATATGTCGATTATTACAACAATAAACGGATTAAGAAGAAAACAAAATGGATGCCCCCTTCGCAATATCGGGAGGCATCCATCTGTTCGGTATGATATGATTCAGTTAACTTGTCCAGAAAATAGGGTACATATCACAAGGGGGATGTTTTCTTTTGGAAAAATGGAGTTTTGCAGTGTTTTTATTTACTGTTGATTTTGGCTTTTAATACTTTGGCATAGCCGATTTTGTTTTCTTGACGGGCGCGGGCAATAGCTAAATCGTCTTCACCAACATCGGTGGTAAGCGTTGAACCCGCGGCGACAAAAGAATTGTCGGCTAAGGTAATTGGAGCAATCAATGTGGAACCGGAACCCACGAAAACGTTCTTTCCGATTTCGGTGTGGTATTTGTGTTTGCCGTCGTAATTAGCGGTAATCGTTCCGCATCCGATATTCGTGTTTTCGCCAATCGTGCAATCGCCGATGTAGGTTAAATGAGCCGCTTTTACGCCGTCATATAGATGGCCATTTTTCATTTCGACAAAGTTACCGACGCGGGTTTTGTTGCCGATTTCGCAATGACCGCGAAGATGTGTGAACGGACCGATTTGATTGTCGTTTCCGATATGGCAATCCACAATTTGGGATTTCACAATCGTATTGTTGTCGCCGATGAGGGTGTTTTCAATGCTGGTTTCGGGACCGACCACATTGGCTTTCCCAAGGGTTGTTTTTCCTAAAATCCGTGTC
This sequence comes from uncultured Staphylococcaceae bacterium, assembly GCA_964552695.1. Classification (GTDB taxonomy): domain Bacteria; phylum Bacillota_I; class Bacilli_A; order RFN20; family CAG-826; genus CALMWE01. The sequence continues at coordinate 8,903 of CAZKHP010000005.1, forward strand.
CCTGGACGAATGACCGAATCTTGACCAATAACTACTTCGGGACCAATGTAGGTGTTGTCGGGATCTTCAATGGTCACACCGCTCAACATAAGATCGCGATTGATGCGAAGCTTCATGATTTTAGTGGCTTCGGATAGTTGAACGCGGTCATTAATTCCCAGCATTTCTCGGCTATCCGGGAGAATGGAAGCCCCGACGTGATATCCTTTGTTTTTAAACATCTTGATGACGTCTGTTAAATAGAGTTCGCCTTGTTTGTTGTTTCCGGACAAGTGAACCAATTGTTCAAAAAGAAGCCTGTTGTTAAAAACATAGACGCCTGTGTTGACTTCACGGATGCCTTGTTCTTCAAGGGTGGCATCGGCTTGTTCGACGATGCGGTCGACTAGGCCTTTCTTATCGCGGACAATTCTTCCGTAGCCTTTGGGTTGGTCGATGATGCAGGTCAGAACCGTCAGGTCATGTTTGTTTTGGATGTGTTCATCCAGGAGCGAAGAAAGCGTTTGGCTCGTTAATAACGGAGTGTCTCCACAAAGAACGATCGTCGTGCCTTCTTTTCCGGAGAGGAACGGAGCGACTTGCTGAACGGCGTGTCCTGTTCCTTTTTGTTCGTGTTGCCAAACGACTTTGGCCGAATCTTGGACCAATTGGGTCGTGACTTCACCGCCAAAACCAACAATCGCAAACGTTTCGGTGGGTTGAATCGGTTTCAACGCCCTAAGGACATATTGAACCAAGGACATTCCCAAAATAGGATGGCTCACCTTGGAATGACTTTGATCCAGTGATTTCATGCGGGTGCCTTTGCCCGCGGCAAGGATGATGGCGTAAATATTCATGCTGTTTCTCCTTTATTTCCCTTTTTCAGGAAGATGAAATGTCGTTAAGATGACCGTATATCCCATCTTGGTAAATTTTGTTTCGGCTTTTGCCATTTTACGATAATTTTCAGAAAGTGCAAAGACGGAAGACCCCGAGCCACTCATTAAAACGAGGTTGAAACCTTCGGCTTTCAGCGCATTTTTAATCTTTTCAACTTCAGGATACAACGAAATCGCAGGACGTTCGAGTGCGTTTCCCATATTTGTGGCGAGTGATATCTCATCGCCTGAAGCCAAAGCCGAGATGACTCCGGCAACATTGACGTGGTCCTTTTCTAAGTCATCGTAATGTTGATAAACCGTCTTTGTCGAAAGACCCTCGCTCGGTTTAACGATCAAAACGTAATAATTCTTGGCAATCGAAATGGGTTCAACCACATCTCCGACGCCGGTGACGTGTGCGGGAACTCCCGTATAACAAAAAGGTACATCTGAGCCAATTTTCTTGCAAAGTTCAATGATTTCTTTGGGGTCCGGCTTAATCTTGAGCAAGGAACAAACACCGTGGATGACGGCGGCGGCATCACTGCTACCTCCCCCTAGGCCGGCGGACATTGGAATTGATTTGTGGATGTGAATCCGAAACTGGTTCTTAAAGTTGTACTTTTGCCGCATCGCGTTTAAAGCGATCGTGCACAAATTGTATTGGCCTGTTTCCAACGAAACGTCGTCACAGGTAATGTAGGTATCATAAACACTCGGCAAAACAGTAATATCGATGGAGTCATGCAAATCCAGCGGAACCATGACCATATCGAGATTGTGGTAGTTGTCTTCCCTACGATCCAAGACATCGAGGGCAATGTTGATTTTGGCGTGAGCTTTAATAATCATGAATACATCCTTTTGTTGTGATAATGAATATTTTAATATTCAACCGAGTTAAAAGCAATTAAACGAGCGCCTTTTCAAGCAGGAGAAGTTCGGTGAGCGACACGTAGAACGAAAGCGGTAATTCCTCGGGTCGTTTTTGCGGTTCAACGTGTAATTTTTCTAGCAGAACCAGCGCCTTTTCTTTGCCCCCTACGAGACCTCCAAGATTGTTTAAAATGGTTTTACGGCGAAGGAGGAATAGGTTTTTCGTCACAGAGGTCAGCTTTTTGAGGAAGGCGGGGTCGATGTCTTTCCGAAAGTCCACTTTAAAGACAAGGGAGTCAACGTGGGGAACGGGAAGAAAATAGACTTTGCTGACTTTACGTACAAGACTGACCTGCCCGACATAAGAAAAAAGGATGGAGAGCGGGCCGTATTCATCGTCGCCCAACTTTGCGATGACCCTAGGAAACACTTCTTTTTGGACCATACCAATGAAGATGTTCAAATGACTCGCGTGATCCAAGATTTTTTCAAGGATCGGCGTGGTCAAATAATAGGGAAGATTCCCAATGATTTTATCAAACGGATTTAAATCAAATTTCATGATGTCGCCTTGAACCACTTCAAGCCTTGGATAGGATCCGAAAGTCTTACGAAGATGGTCGCAAAAAAGAGGATCAATATCCAGGAGCGTAATGGCCCCTTGCGAACCCGCCAGATGCTCGGACAAGGCCCCAAGTCCTGGTCCTATTTCAAGAACCTTATTTCCAGCCTCGATTTTCAACGCAAAAACAATGTCTTTTGAGACAGTCTCATCAATCAGAAAATTTTGGCCCCATTTTTTCAAAGGATGCGCGCTTAACTCAACCATCTTTTTTATGACAAATTCCTTACTTGCGATTGCTAGGGGCATACGGTTTTTCTCCTTCTTGAAGAAATTTCATAATCTCGTCTTTTTCGATGCAAAGGATATTGAGTCTTTTAAGTAACGTTTTTCCATTGGCAAAACCCACATGGAAATGGTCACAAACTTTTTGTCTGAGAGCGAAACTGTCAGGGGTTCCGGAAAGACCGAGGTCAAAAAGGTCTAATAAAGTCAGTGTCCCGACTTTTGACGGTCTATTTTCAAGCAGATGGGAGAGCGCCAACATCACTTCTCGCTCGTTCGATTCGGCGACGCCAACCTTTCCTTTTCGAATTGCTGAGGATTTTGGAATAAAAGCGTGGCATAACCCCGATATTTCATGATCCAAAACATCTCGAATTCGCTTCCCCGGAGTATCGGGGTCAGTCAAAACAATGATTTTCTTTGTCTTTGACAAAGACTTTAGGTATTCAATTGTTTCACGTGGAACATCAGACCCGTTCGTGGTCACAATCTCAGCATCGATGAAATGACTGAGAAAATCCACGTCTGTATGGCCTTCGACCACCAATACTTCGTCGATGTGTGTTTTCATTATGGTTTCACGTGAAACAGGTTCATTGCGTTTCGCGTCGTCCACTCTCCAATGTCTTCAGCGTCTAAGCCTCGCAAAGCTCCGATTTCGGAAGCAATCAAAGGTAAGTAGGAGGATTCATTTTTCTTGCCACGATTAGGCGTCGGAGCAAGATACGGGGCATCGGTTTCAATTAATAGATATTTAAGTGGCACTATTTTGGCCACTTCTTTGCTTACGCGGGCATTGGTAAAGGTGACCGGTCCCCCTAATGAAATATAGAGGCCGAGATTAAGAAAATCCGGGACCATTTCTTTGGGTCCGGAATAGCAATGCATGACTCCGCCGGCAAGCGGTTTATTTTGCTTCAATAGGGTGAGTGTTTCGGCCATGGCATCACGCGAGTGAATAACGACGGGTTTATTGAAGCGATTGGCGAGTTCGATTTGGCGAACAAAATACTTTCTTTGAAGTTCGTGTTCTTCTTCGGTTTTATTCCAATAATAGTCGAGGCCGATTTCTCCGAGGGCAACAACCTTGGGATGGGACAACAATCGTTTGATGATCGCAAAACGATCCTCGGGTACTTTTAAGACGTCGCAGGGATGAAAACCGACAGCAGCATAAACGTTCGGGTATTTTTCGGCAAGTTCTACCGCTTTTTGAGAAGAAATGTCGTCCCAACCAATCACCAAAAGAAAGTCCACACCAGAGGCCTTGGCTCTTTTAATATATCCTTCTTCGTCGTTAGCGAAATCGTCGCTATTTAGATGGCAGTGCGTATCAAAAAACATGGTTATCCTACTTTCCGACGCAGAAGCGCGAGAATATCTCATCGCTGAGATCGTTTTGGTTTTCTTCGCCGAGAACATTTAAAACATTGTGGTAAGCCTCTTGCAACGAGACGCTGATGAGGTCAATCGACAAATCACGTTCTGCATCTTCTTTAGCTTTTAAAAGATTGGCATCGGTTTTCTCTAAAAGGCCGAGTTGCCGCGCGTTGTTTAAACTTGGGCGGACATAACTGGCTTCTTCAATACCAAATATTTTTGAAATAGCTTTTTCTAAAGGTTCAATATCGTGATTAAGGGCAGAAATGTAGAGGTTTTCCTTATTTCTCTTCGCAGTGATATCCATTTTGTTATAAACAATCAGGCGCTTTTTGGTTTCGGTCAGACGAATCATTGATTGGTCTTCGTTATCCAAGTCTCTGGAAGCATCCAAAACGAGAATGACCAAATCCGCATCTTCCAACGTTTTCTTGGCTTTGGTAATACCAATCTTTTCAACCGGGTCAGAAGATTCACGAATACCGGCCGTATCAAAGATATGAAGGATAAGACCGCCGAGGTTGGTGTCGCCTTCGACGACATCGCGCGTTGTACCCGCTATTTCCGTAACAATGGCTTTATCTTCCTTAATTAATGCGTTGAGCAACGAAGACTTGCCTACGTTTGGTTTCCCGACAATGGCGACGTTGATGCCTTCTTTGATGATCTTTCCTTGACGACCCTCGGAAATGAGTTTTGTGATTTCTTCATGAAGCAACGATACGTCATGTATGATTTTTTCCCGGTTCACCTGTTCAATGTCTTCATATTCGGGATAATCGATGTTTACTTCAATTAAACTCAGCAAATCCGCGATGTGTTCTTTTAAAGGAAGAAGCAAAGAACTTGTTTTTCCCTCAAGGCTCATCATGGAAAGGCGTTTTCCTTCCGCGCTGGTGGAGTTGATCATGTCATTAATCGCTTCCGCTTGGACAAGGTCGATGCGATTGTGCAAGTAAGCACGGTTTGAGAATTCGCCGCGAGTCGCTAAGCGGGCACCCTCTTTGACAAGCAATTCCATGATTTGATTCACGATTAGCATGCTTCCGTGGCAGATGATTTCAACGAGATTTTCACCTGTGAAGCTATGGGGACCCACATAAACTAAAACGACCACTTCATCAATGGCTTCTTCGTGATCGAGGATTTTGCCATAGACGATTTTGCGTTCGCGGGATTGGGTAATATCTTTGTTGAATATATTGGAAACCATGGAAAAAGCATCATCGCCCGAGACACGGATGATGGCAAGTGCGCTTTTGGCAGGGGCAGTGGCTAACGCAACGATGGTATCAAGCATGGAATCCCTTCTTTCAATCCTAATCTTACCATAAAAAAAGAACCCTTGAGGGGTTCTTAATCGACGTATTTGATGGTGACTTGGCGGTGATGTCCTTCACCGATGCTTTCGGTCTTGATGTTAGGCATTCCGTTGAGCGCGTTGTGGATCACTCGGCGTTCATCGGCAGGCATCGCTTCAAGGGTCACGGAGACTTTGGTCTTTTGGACTTCTCTCGCCGTGCGACGGGCAATGGAGATTAACTTCTCGTATTTGCTGTCCTTGTAGTCGTTGATATCCAGAAGTATCCGGAATCTCTTTTTGAACTTGCTGGAAACAGCCAATTTGGTCAATTCATTGAGGGCTTGCAAGGTTTTTCCGTTTTTACCGATCAAAATCGAGTTGTGATCGCTGTCGATGCTGATGCGGATGATGTCGTCGGAGAGAACCGCTTTGGTGGTGGCGGTGATTCCGAAGGTCGCAATGCCTTTGACCAGGTAATCTTCGGCGTAGGCAATCGCGTCGGATAATTCGTAAACGGCAATCGTCACTTTTTTGGAGAAGAGGCCTTTTTTCTCATCGGTCACTTCGTAAGAGATTTCTTCAAGCGGGAGAGCTAAATCTTGGGCGGCCGCGGCTAAGGCTTCTTCAATTGTCTTTGCGGAATAGGTTTTCATTTTTTACGTGCCATCACTTTCTTAGTAATCAAGGTTTGGGCCATGGAGATCAACGCACCGATAAACCAGTAAACGCCCATGGCTGAAGGGAGCGAGAAGCCCATGACGATGATCATGATGAGCATGACGTTGCTGATCATATTCATTTGTTTTTGTTGCGAATCGGCAGCGGGGTTCTTCACTAAATGAGCGACTTTTTTCGCATCTTTCTTTTGTAACCAGGTCGGAAGTTTCATGGAAACGAATTGAGACACGGCCATAACTACGAAGAGGACGACCGCAGTCCACCAACCGGGACTAAAGAAGTTAGAAATCATGGAATTACCGACGGAAGCGTTCAGGTTCAATCCGAAGACAGAACCGGTCGCCAAGACCGCGGAACCCGTCATAGCGCCCCAAACCGCGATAAAGATCGGGAATTGGAACAGCATGACAAGGATTTGCGAGAACGGATTGATGCCGTTCTTCTTATACATTTCCATTTGCTCTTGAGCCAACCGTTGTTTATCCATTTGGTTGGTGTTGGAGTTTGGGTATTTCGCCTGGAGTTTATCAAGCTCAGGTTTGAGCATAGTCATCTTTTGGGTACCCAGCGTGGACTTGAAGGTCAGCGCCATTAAGATACCCCGGACGATGATGGTCGTAACCAAAATCGCGAGTAATTGAGCCCAGCCTGCCATCGCGGCGGAGTTGGAACCAAAGGTCACAGAGAGAGAATCGACTAACCAGGCAACCGGGTAAACCAATAAGCCTTCGATTAATCCTTTATCGAACGCATCTCCCCAAGTCTTTCCGGTGAAAAAGTAATTATCGTTCGGTCCGTAATAACCATCCGAGAGCGCGATACACGCACGGAAATTCGAATAAACGGCGTTAATGGTCTTCTTATACGCGGCGGTGAAGTCGGTATCCGGCGCATTTTCGGTTCCTAATTCGAATTTCAACTCATTGGTCCAGGTATCCCAATAACCCCAGAGGGTGTCATCGGTTCCCAAGAATTTCAGATAACCATATTTTTCAAGCAATTGTTCTTCGGTAGAATAGGTGAAACTTTCAACGGTGGCTCTTTCGGTTGCTTTCTCGACCACTTTTTCATCCAAGCGAACCCAGAATTCGTCGCTCGGGACTTGATAGCCTTTCTCCAAAGCGTCGTCGACGATGGTTTGAAGATTTTCGTTGAGGGTTACCGTGGTACCTTCCACTGTAACGCCGTTTTCGTAAGCGTACATAATGTGCGCTTTATCGGCTTCCGAGCAGAAGTTGGCAGTACAGCCCGCCATCAAAAACACGAAAAGGCCCAACGCTCCAACCTTGAGTAATCCCTTAGTTTTATTTGTCATCTAACTTCCTCCTAATGTTTTGCAAAAGGGCGGTGAATTGTTCTTTGCCTTTGGCAAAATCATTTATATCATAGGCGTTCTTCGCCACGATGATTAAATTGAGTGGGGCTTGATAGTCGATCGTTGCATCGGTGATGGCACGAATCTGTCGTTTGATCTTGTTGCGGACGACGGCGTTGCCATTTTTCTTTGAAACAGATATACCCACACGGGTGAAGGGGATGTCGCTTTTTTGAAAGTATATCGCGAAAAAACTCGACTTTTCGCATTTGCTTCCGCGAATAATGTCTTGAAATTCTTCATGTCGCTTGACGCGGTTTTTGACTTTCATGACACTTCTCCCTTTTTAGAAAAATCCACCGGCATAGCAACCGGTGGCTCGTTTCGTAAGCTTAGACCGAAAGGACTTCTCTGCCCTTGGCCCGACGTCTTGCTAAAACCTTGCGACCGTTCGGCGTCGCCATCCGCGCACGGAAACCGTGAGTGGAAGCGCGATGAATCTTGCTCGGTTGATACGTTCTTTTCATAAAATAAACCTCCGTTAGTGTTGTCTAACACGCGTAAAGAATTATATTATTTTATATTTATAAAAGTCAATGAGGATTGTTAAACAGTCCATCATATTTCCGACGGTACCGACCGAATGAAAAAGAAAAAACTTCCGTTTTGGGTATTCGCTGTGGGAAAAAAAGTTTTTTAAACCAGAAAAAAATCTTTCGAAAACCTCATTTTTTCTCGTTTTTTTGGGTTTTTCTCTTAAAATTTAAGTGTTTTCGCCGGTTTGTCAGCCAAAATTGTCCACTTTTTCCACATTTTCCAATCCACAAAAGTCTTTCCACATAGTTTTCCACCATGAAAAGATGTGGATTTGGTGAATAACCGATAAAATCGTCTTTTTTAGGGCGGTTCATTGTGGAAAAATCAAAATACCCCATTTTTTCCATTCTTTTCTACGGTCGCGTGTGGTAAAATTTGGTCATTAAAAAGGAATGCCATATGAAAAGCACTATTTCTGAGATAACGCAGCTGTGGGATCGCATTTTGAATCGTATCGAAATCAAAATTAACGATCGCCACATTTTCGATTCATTCTTCAATGGTTCTTACATCCATAGCATCGATGGCGACACAATGATTGTTGTTGTCAACTCCGGATTAGCGGCCAATCTCCTGTCCTCCAAATACATGGACCTCATCTCCGGGATCGTCCGCGAATCAACCGAAACCGACTTCAAAATCAAGTTCATCCAACAACATGAAGTTCCCACGGTTTCAGTAAAGCCCACCATTGAAAAATCTTCTTTCTTTTCTTCCTCCGTCATTAACCCCAAATTCACTTTTGACAACTTTGTTGTCGGTGCGTATAACCGCGAAGCTTCCCAAGCCGCTTTAATGATTGCTTCGACCCCGGGAAAACTTTACAATCCGTTGTTCATTTATTCTCAATCAGGATTAGGGAAAACCCACCTGTTGCACGCTATGGGAAATTACATCAAAGAAAATTCACCGGTCAGCCGTGTTTTATACATTTCGACCGATGATTTTGTTGATGAATTTATTAAATACGTCCATGGTGACAAAGAAAGCGAAACTTTAAAAGATTTCTTCAAGACCGTGGACGTTTTATTGGTTGACGATATCCAGTTCTTGGCGGATAAAACCAAGACTGAAGAAATGTTTTTCTACGTCTTCAACGCTTTGGTCAATTCCGGTAAGCAAATCGTCCTGACTTCCGACCGCCATCCGAGCGATTTAAAAGGTTTGGAAGCCCGTTTGGTTTCCCGCTTCAATTCCGGTTTGACCATCAATATTTCGGAACCCGACCACAACACCTGCGTCGCCATCTTAAAGCGGAAAATCGAAGCCAACGGTCTTGATATCCGCAATTTTGACCAAGATGTCATCGAATTCTTCGCCGACCGTTTCTCGAAAAACATCCGTGAACTCGAAGGCGCCTTGAACCGTTTGTTGTTCTACATCATCAACATCAAACAAACCCAACACATCGATATGGCAGTGGCTGTCGAATCCGTCCAACCGCTGATTGGTTCCAATGGCCCCAAATCGGGCTTAACCGAGACCAAAATCATTAATACGGTGGCGGATTACTACAACCTGACGCCTTCCCAACTCACCGGGAAGATCCGGACCAGTCAAATCGCTATGGCGCGTCACATCTCGATGTACCTCATCCGCACGATGATGGACGTCCCCTTCCTCAAGATCGGTTCCTTGTTTGGGGGCAAAGATCACAGCACGGTGATGAACGGCGTAGACAAAGTGGAGAAATCCTTGAAAACCGACACCGCCTTAGTCGCGGCTATCGACGAGTTGCAAAAACGATTAAAACCGTAAAGTTTATTTTATAAATAAAGCACTGTTCCAAAATGGGACGCTGCGTGATAGAATAAATTATATGAATTTGCCCATCCGAGGCAGTTTTCCACAGAAACCACAGGCTCTATTATTATTACTATCTTTTGGAGGATAGAAATATGAGATTTAAAATCGACCGCGAACAATTCCTAAAAGGCTTGACGATCGCCAGCAAAGCCATCGGATCCAAGTCCCCGATTCCTGTCATGATGAACGTCAAGATGGTTCTCGATGAACAAGGCCTCTCGCTCATCGGAAGCAATAACGACTTGTCCATCAAAACCGTCGTTCCCTATAAGATCGGCGAAAGAGACATTATCCGTGATGCCCAATTCGGTTCAACCCTGGTGGCCAGCCGTATCATCACCGAAATCGCCCGTCGCGTGGCAGGCTCGGAATTATCTTTTGAAATCATTGATGACACAATCGCACAAATTGGCGATGGCCGTTCAAGCTTCAAATTGAATTCCGTCCGTCCTGAAGAATATCCGGAAATCGATCTGGATCCCACCGGCGTTCAAATCTCCTTGGATAGTAAAGTCTTCATCCAAATGATCGACCAAACCGCGTTTGCGGCTTCCGGCAAAGAACAACGCCCGATTTTAACCGCTGTGAACCTTGAAGCTTCCGGCGACTATAAACTCATCGCTACCGCGACCGACAGTGCGCGCTTAGCCCGCAAAGAAATCGCGCTTCCAAATCCCGCCAAATTCGTGGCCAACGTTCCGGCACGCGTCCTCGCTGAAATCAGCAAACTTTTGGAAGGTGAAGGCGTCGTCAATTTATCCATCAACGAAAAGAAAATCCTTGTGTCCTTTAACGGCACCATCGTATCCTCCCGTTTGATCAACGGCGACTACCCCAACACCAAGAATATCGTTCCGCGAAACTTCAACTTCTTCCTTGAGGCTAACTCTCTAGAGTTAATCGCCGCGATGGAACGCGTTTCCTTGCTCTCGATCGAACGTGAAAATGTCGTGAAATTGAGCATGAGCGAATTCGGTGTCGAAGTCTCCAGCAAATCCGCCGAAGTCGGGTCTGCGGTGGAAACCATCGGGACTTGCCAATACACCGGCGAACGTCTCGAAGTGTCCTTCAATTCCGACTATGTCATGGCCGCCATCCGCGCCTGCCAAAGCGAAGATGTGACAATGGCGTTTTTAGGGGAAATGAAGCCCTTCGTCATCAAGAACGCTAAAGATGAATCCCAGGTTCAATTAGTCACTCCTGTGAGAACCTATTAGGCCAAAAATCTCAAAAAAATCTATTGTTCTTCTAAGGGAATATTAATATTCCCTTTTTTTATGAATAAGCGTATAATATTTTTGTAACGTTTTTAAGGAGTTTTTTTATGCAACCCACCAAAACCCCCATCGCCATTACGACAGATTATGTGACCCTCGGTCAATTTTTGAAATTGGCGGATATCATCTCCAGCGGCGGTGAGGCGAAATCCTATTTGGCGGGTCATGAAATCTTGGTTGACGGCGTCGTTGACAACCGTCGCGGCCGCAAACTCTATCCGGGCATGGTCGTAGAAGTGGCTAAACACCTTTACGAAATCGTTCGTCCATGATCGTTACGAAGCTCGAGTTGAAATCCTTCCGCAACTACCCATCGCTGGTTGTGGACTTCGATAAAAAACTCAATGTCATCACCGGTCCCAACGGAGCGGGAAAAACCAACATCGTCGAAGCGATTCATTACCTGTCGCTGGCTCGTTCGTTTCGGGCCGAAAATGATTTTGAGTTGATGCGGCGTGGCGACACCACCGCCTTCATCGACGCAACCATCACCGAAGGTGATTTGACCCGGAAAGTCCGTGTCACTTTCACTCCTGAAGGTAAGCTGATCTCGTGCAATGGCAAAAAAATTTCGCGGCTCTCGGAACTCTCGCATCTGGTCAACGTAATTATCTTCGAGCCAAGCGATGTCAACATGTTCCGGGATGTCCCCAAAGCACGGCGCAAGTTCTTGGATGTCTCCTTGAGTAAACAATCCTCCACCTATCTGGGATTGATCTCACGGTATGAAAAAGCCCTCAAAGAACGCAATGCGATTCTGAAAAGCGAACACCCTGACTTATTGCATTTGGATGCCACGACGGAATTGATGGTCGAGTTGTCAGAACCGATCATTCAGTACCGCGAAGAGTATGTGGCCCGCATCAACGAGATCCTGGGACGGGTTGTCCAAGCCCTCGGAGGGGTGGATGCCCAAGCCCAAGTGGTCTACCAACCGTACATGAAAGCGATTGCCGATTTTCCTTCCGAAGCACATAGCTTGTTTGCCCAAGCGCTTGAGACCGACTTGAGGCGGAAATCGTCCTCGGTTGGGATTCAAAGAGAGGATTTCTCAGTCCTTCTCAATGGCAGCGATATCGGGCGCTACGGCTCGCAAGGTGAAAACCGACTCATTGCTCTAGCTCTCAAGCTTAGCCCTTACTTCCTCATCAAAAACAAGGAAAAACGACCCATTATCGTCTTGGATGATGCGTTGTCGGAGCTGGATGAGAACCATCAGGAGCGGTTGATTCAATTTCTGGGGCGTTTCGAACAAGTCTTTATTACCACCACACACTACGAAAAAAAAGACGCTTCGGTTTACGAGGTGTCGGAACATAAAGTCCTTAGGAGGAAAGCAGAATGACGACCAAACAAGAAGATTTAGAAGCCAAACAAAAAATCGAACTCGCCAAAGAAAAGGAACTTGAAAAAGCGGACGGCCATTACACGGCGACCAACATTCAGGTTTTGGAAGGTTTGGAAGCCGTTCGCAAGCGTCCTGGCATGTACATCGCCACAACCTCTGCGGCTGGTTTACATCACCTTGTTTGGGAAATCGTTGATAACTCCATTGATGAAGCGTTAGCGGGTTATTGCGACACCATCCAAGTCATGATCAATCCGGGAAACACCATCACGGTTATCGATAACGGCCGGGGCATTCCTGTGGACGTCGTTGCCAAAACCGGTACATCCGCGGTTGAAACCGTTTATACGATTTTACACGCCGGTGGCAAATTCGGCGAAGGCGGCGGATACAAAGTATCCGGCGGTCTCCACGGTGTCGGTGCTTCCGTCGTCAACGCACTCAGCGAATGGCTCGAAGTCCGCGTCCATCGGGACGGCGGCGATTATTTACTGCGCTTTGAAAACGGCGGTCACCCGGTCGGCCATTTGACCCGTTTGGGCGATGCCGAAGGGACCGGAACCAAAGTCACCTTCAAACCCGACGCCACGATTTTTACGGAAACCACCGAATTCAACTACGAAACCATCCGTGACCGGTTACGGCAAATGGCGTTCCTTAACGGCGGCGTCAAAATCGTTGTTTCCGATTTGCGCGGCGAAACGCCGATCAGCGAGACCTTCTTATATCAAGGCGGTATCAAAGAATACGTCGAATACATCAACAAAAATAAAATGCCGATTTTCCCCGAAATCATTTATTGCGAAGGACGGGAGGAAGGCGTCTTTGCCGAAGTTGCTTTGCAGTATAACGATGGCTATTCCGCCAACGTTTATTCGTTCTGCAATAACATTCACACCCACGAAGGCGGAACGCACGAAGAAGGTTTCCGTTTAGCGGTCACCCGGGTCATTAACAGTTACGCCCGTGCCAACAAGTTCATCAAAGAAAACGAAGAAAATCTGACCAGCGATGATGCTCGCGAAGGTTTAACCGCGATTATCTCGGTTAAACACCCGAACCCCCAATACGAAGGACAAACCAAGACCAAACTCGGCAACTCCGAAGTCCGTAAGATCGTTTCCGGCATCGTCGGCGATCAACTGGAACGCTTCTTACTCGAAAATCCGCGCATTGCCCGCATCATTATGGATAAAGTCGTCTTGGCCGCCAATGCCCGCGAAGCCGCGAGAAACGCCCGCGAAAACATTCGCCGCAAAGGTGCTTTGGACATTACAACACTTCCCGGTAAGCTCGCTGACTGCTCCAGCAAAGATGCTGCGCGTTGCGAACTCTACATCGTCGAAGGTAACTCCGCCGGTGGCTCCGCTAAAAACGGACGCGACCGCGAAACCCAAGCGATTCTTCCGCTCCGCGGCAAGATTTTGAACGTCGAAAAAGCGCAACTGAAGAGAATCTTCGCCAACGCCGAAATCGGCAACATGATTACCGCCATCGGTGGTGGAATCATGCCGGAATTCGATGTTAACAAGATCCGTTATCACAAGATCGTCATCATGACCGATGCTGATGTTGACGGCAGCCACATCCGTATTTTGCTTTTGACCTTCTTCTTCCGCTATATGAGACCCCTG